>JBAYMI010000072.1:0-8830 GCA_041663625.1 Methanoregula sp. | reverse complement strand
CGCAGGGGTGTGCCGGACCCTGTTGATGTAATCTTTCTGGACAATATCCGCGCGATACGGAGTTTCAGCCTGGAAATCCCCGATGTCGCCAAATCCGGCTTCCTTAAACGCATCCAGCAGGGTTTGGATAAATTCTGACGGATATGCAGAATCTTCCAGATGTACCTTGCCGCCTTTTCCCCGGTACCTGGTCGGCCCCAAATCGGTATCCTCGATTTTCTGGAATATTTCCAGCGCCTTTTCAAAATTCCAGCCCCGGGCGCCCTGTTGTTCCCAAAACTCGTAGTCTTCCTTTGTTCCCCTCATCCAGAATCCGACGTTGATTGCCGAAGATCCCCCGACAACACGACCCCGGGGAGAGGAAATTTTCCGGTTGTTTAAGCCCTTTTGCGGTTCTGTTTCATACTGCCAGTCGTAATCAGTTCCCCAAACCTTAAAGAAGGCTCCCGGTGCACGGGAAATATCGTTGGTATTCTCCCCGCCTGCCTCCAGCAGCAAAACCGAAACATGGGGGTCTTCACTCAGTCTGGATGCTACGATCGGTCCGGATGTACCGGCCCCTACTATGATATAATCGTATGTCTGCTTCATTTTTCACCTCAAAAGAATTTCCATTTCAACCTCATACGCAACAGAACCGGCCCGGGCAGATACTTCATGGCCGGGAAAAATTTTTGTCATGTCTGAAATGAAATTGCTATAGTGCTGGTCAGGCTTTTCTGGAGCGTGTAATGGGCATTGGCCGAATCAGTGTGGAGGGCGAAGATCGCCTTGCTCTGGTCCCCGATGGGTTTCATATCCCTGACTGCATCAACATAGACTTTCGAATCATCGATGACAAAATTCTGCCCGCGTCTTTTATTATCCGGTTCACGTCAGCGCGCTGTGCAGCCATCGTTTCGGTGATCAGCTTTTTTTTTATGATTTCCTGTACCATATCATGAACTCCTGATCGTTCCATATACCGGACTGATTTGTCGTATCATTGATAACGGGGATAAAGTGTCGTTCATCTTTCAAAGGATGAAACAACATTTGAAAGAAGAGTTATGGCCGTCAATCCGCCGGAGTATTCCCCAGGTTCGGGATCATTTTTGAAGGTAGGACCACAAGCCCGCTCAATAATACGCGGACATTTTTTAAGGTCATCTGGTTATACCGGGTAAAAATTCCACATTTTTTTCAATTTCGTTTTCTCCCCCCTCCAAAAAATTATGCGGCATCGACACTTCCGACGAAGTCGAGAATGGCCTTCGCCAACTCGTCGGGGGCCTCCATTGCAGCGTAGTGACCCACGCCGTTGAGTAACACTGAACTGACTTTGGTCGCCGTAGCCTGCGACATAGTACCGAGCGTGAAGGAGCCTCCTCCTGCGCCAACCGCAAGTACTGGCACGGTCAGGCCATGCGTGCCGGCCAGAGTCCTGATTTCGTGGCCTTCCTGCAGCATCGATCTGTAGAGTCCGATAGCTCCGCGCCAGCCATCCAGGCGCGAGTAGGTACGCGCGAATTCGTCGATGTCGGTGTCGGTAATCGCTCCCGGGGTTGCGCTCATGGCCGGGAATGCGTATTGTCCCAAGAACTCACGCTCGCGGCCGGCGAGCAACATCTCGGGAATGCCGGGCGCGGCAAGAACGCCGATGTGCCAGGCACCGCCGTGGGTGATATCAGCAAGCATTTCGAGGCCGAACCCGGCCAGACCCATCTCGATCGCAGTGAAACTGAGTACGTCTTCCGGGTGCATGGTCGCGAGGCGGAAGACGGTCGCCCCGCTGATGTCCTGCCCTGTGAGGTGGACCGGGCCAGTGCCGAACTGTTCAATGAGGAGGTGCAGGTCTTCGGCAGAGGTCTTGCTGTCATAGTCGCCGGGCTCGTTGTCGGAGTCACCGAATCCACGCAGATCAACGGCGAAGACACGGTGGCTCGCCGCAAGCAGCGGAATGAGCTTCCGGAAAGTCCACCATGTCTCAGGAAACCCATGGACCAGTAAGATCGGAGATCCGCTGGTTCCCGCTGTGATGTAGTGCAGCCTGGTTCCGTTTACCTCAGCGCGGTAGTGCGTGATCCCCGGCAGCGTGAGACCAATTGGCTTTTTGATTATTTCCTGCATAGCGTATTGCAACTCCCGGCACCGGTAGTAACAGGGTGCCTCCACCGAACCATTGGTGTATTCCCGTAATATAGGCTTCAGTATTACCAACATTACGACAGTGGTTTACGGGGCCGTGAGAAGGAACACCACCAGGAAGAAGAGCCGGGGTGACCCGCCACCATCCTGTTGCCGGGAAATTCCGGAAAAAACATCTCACATCACATTTTTCGGGTAAAACGGAACCGGGTCAGGGTCGCCTTATCCCACAGGAGTGCCACGATAACGGCCGCGATCATAATGAACGTGTAGCCGACCATCCCGTCTGCCAGCTCGTAGGCTGCTCTGCTCCCGGGAAATGTACTCCTGCCGGTATTTGTTATCGTATGGAAGAGGATAGTGGCAAAGACGCTGTGGCCGGCATTGTTGTAGATCCAGACGGTCAGGACCCGGAATGCAATGGTCAGGATCGAGCCCATGACAAACAGCCCCGCGGGCTGGCCGAGCGCGATCATCGAAGGCCAGTGCCATGCCATATGGATCGGCCCCATGATAAGAGCCGCATTCAGGGCACCGTACCTGGCCTGCAGGGGATCGGTGGCATATCCCGTGTACCCCATCTCTTCCAGAGCGGCGGCAAGGAAGAACACGAGGAAGATAAGCGGCACCGTGACGGGGATATGATATTCGGAAGGGACCGGTATTCCCAAAAAACGCATCGTCCAGTAGGTCAGAACGTAGAGGGCGGGCATCAGGAAGATGATGGGAATGTACCAGCGCTTGTCCGTTATCCGCCGGTAATCGAATGCCCGGGCGAGAAATCTCCTCACGCCCCCGGGCTCATCTTCGCGGTACACGATGATCGCAGCGGCAACAAGCGGCATGCACGTGGCCCCGATATCGGTGACGGGAAGGTTATCTATCGGGAGGTTCATGGGGAAGAGGACATTGACAACCCAGAACGGGATAGAGAACGCATAGACCAGAATAAAAAAAAGCCAGGGTGATTTTTTTGGCGATTCATTTCCAGTCATGACATGAAACCTTCCTGCGGGTCATGGACGCGTCCCGAATTTTTAAATCCGGCAACCCTGCCGGGCCTCCGGATCAGAACCCCGCAAAGATCCACGCCGCGATCCCGATGAACGCGAGGAACCCGAAGAGCGCCATGATCGCATAGGTCCTTGCGGTGAAGGGGTTTGTTTTACTGAATCCGAGGAAGGAATTCGCGTTGATAAGGTGGAAAGCAAAACCGAGGGCGAGCAGGGGAACGACTAGCGGAGACGGGACCGCAAGGACCGTGATCACGATATAAAAGAGAACTTCCAGGACAAACGCTGAACGGGGGTAATTCCAGAGACCGAGGCCGACCCTGACGTCCCTGTCGGTTCCCAGTACCGGGAGATCTTTTTTGTGCGTCACCACATCGAGAAGCCAGTGCGTGGCCGATGCCGCGACAAATACGATCCCGGCAACCGGGCTGATAAGGCACCCGATGAAGAGTCCCGGGATGGCGGCAATCAGGGTACCGGTCACCAGCGAGTGCGAGAAAGGGTACGAGGTGAACCCTATGGCATTCTGGAGCGGGGTATCGGGACTGACGGTTACCTTCTCCTTCCCGGAGAGTACGAGGATCGGCCAGAGCAGGTCCGGGAAACTGACCCCGAACAGGACAACCAGTGGCGGAACGGCCGGGAAAAGTGCGATGAGGAGATAGGCCACCGCAAAGTGTCCGATGAACATGGATCGGTGCACCTCTGATCGGATCTAACTCTCCTCAACGGTAATGATCGACACGGGACAGGAGTCTGCCGCATCGGTAACGCAGGCTTCCAGGTCCTCCGGGGCAGTGCCTTTGCCAATATCCCCGTTGAGCCGGAATTTTTCAACAACCTGGCTGAACGAATCATCCGGGTTCTCTTCAAAGAATGCCGGGCAGGCATCCCAGCAGGTACCGCAACTGGTACAGTTTGCACGATCAATACTGACATTCATAAGCATTCCCTGGGGGCAGGTTAATGGTGCCCGCCGCACCCGCATTTCTTCTCGCCGTGCGGATTTTCATGCCCGGCTGCTTCTCTGACATACATGTAGAGATGATGGGAATATACAACCCAGCCGATGAACGCTTCAATGAATTCCCGGCCTGCAGCAACATCGTCCACATCATAGGTTTTCTTCTCCATCACGTGCCGGAAGCGATTGTTCAGGTCGTCCTCAACCGTCATGAGAAGAAACGCGATCGTTTCGCCGGAATTACCGTTCCCGATCGCTTTCTCCGCCAGGGGGACAACCGGCCCTTCGCTCAGCCCGGCCGGTTTCATACCGGTATAGGCCGCTCCTTCTCCGGCGCGGTGGAGCCGGATGGCGTTCTCGAAGAACCAGTCATCTGCAACTTCTTTTGCATCCTTCCCGGCTTTTCTTGCCTTTTGGGTTTTAGCAAAGATCCCTTTGAGTTCCTGTTCGGACTCTTTGGGAATCCAGATCAGTACATAATTGAGGTTTCCCGTCTCCAGCGCTTTTATCGCTGCCTTGACCACGGGACCGTCTCGTGTATCGCAATGGGGTGGCATGGTAATCCTCTCATTTTGCAGGTGTTCTTACGGCTGTGCAGTGGACGTAACGCGTCATTCACCCGGTTTTTCCGGCAGGTGGTCGGATATGTTCCCGATCAGAAGTCGAACATCGGGGTCTTTTGCACCGGGACACTACGATCCTGGTAAATGATCTGGCGCATGTCGCGCATGTTCGCCTTCTCGATTATCAGTTGATTCTCCTTGAGTCTCCGCAAGGCAAAACGCACTGTCCTTGGGGAGCAGTTTGTTTTTTTCACAAGATCCTTGTGGGTCAGTGCACCTTCTTTGCCAAGGATTTTGAGTACGACTTTTGATGATGGGGGTAATGAGATCATACTTAATCACCAGCATTTTGTATTATTCAGGAGCAGCGGGTGCCGCACCTTTCCGCCTCTTCGTTGTCAATCGCATTCATGTCTGCACGGATCCGGTCAAGCGTTTTTTCAACAAAATCCTCGAACGAATCCATCGCGCCCCAGGATTCCACGAAGTAGGAATCCGAAACCTCCGGGTGGGGAATGATGAGGACGCTGCCTCCCTCATTCCGGGTCGTGATATATTTTCTCGCACGATGCACGTGGTGCAGGGTTTCTGCTTTCTTTGGTACTCGTGCGGTGATCACCCAGTACGTCTCCAGATCTTTGAAATCAAGATAGACCTCGTGTTCCTGCTGGAATTTATTGACGAGTTCCTGGGTTTCTTCACGCATGGTACTTCCTCCGGATCCCAGGTAGTCTCTCGAGTTCAGGTAAGAACACAGATAGCCTCCGGAGCCCGGATCAGGAGTGCAAGGCTCTCGGAAATACTGAATTCAAACGCATCACCTGCCGGGCCGTTAAACCCGATACTCATGTCCTGTCCGATCACGAGCGAACAGTACTGGCGGCCGGAGGCGAGCATGACCCCTCCTTTCTTCAGGACCGGTGCCTTGATGACATCGCCTCCGATGATGGTCCGTATATGATCGAGTTCGGTGCCTTCTCCCTGGGGATAGCGGCGCAGAAGGAGATTGTACTGGGCAGGTGCGAGTCCCATGCTGTACGGGCCATGGAATCCCGCATCATCCAGTAAGGTCACGGCGTTGATGAGCTGGTCTGCCGCAGCGCCGACCTTGTCCCATTTTGCCAGGGGCAGAGAACTTGATCCTTCGGCACCCAGGAGACCGGGGGTGTCCTGGATCCCGGAAAAGATGATGCCATCCTCTTTACGGGCGCAGGCCATCGCAGCAGCGGCAACCGGGTCCAGATCCAGGAGCAGCCCGTTTTTTTCGCTTGCGGCAAGATCCCGCTTGTTGAGGAAGAACGAGCTCGTCACCTGGTTGACCGGGATAAACGGGCTGCTCGTGATCCCCTCAGCGATCTCGCAGTCGCTCAAGGGAACTACCTTGAGGCCAAAACCGAACGGGCCTTCGATACCAATTAACCGGCGTCCCGAAAGCTGGCTCTTTGCCGATTCAATCATCGCGGCATCGAGTTGTTTCCAGGTTTCGGCGCTTAAGGGAGCGTCTTCACGCCCCAGGTATGATTTTTCCATGTTTTTTCCTCCTAGGATTGTTTTAAGGATCCGATGGTTGTCTCGCCCGCAGCCTGCGGGGGTTTCTGGGCCAGCGATGCCGCCATGGTATCGACCTCGAGCGTACCCTTCTTCATATAATCATCCTCGTTACCGGTGAGGATCGAGAGGAGCCGGTTGAGTTCGCCGACATGAACGCGCTCTTCATTCGCGATATCGATGAAAACTGCCCTGGCAAGGGGATTGTCCGTTGCATCGGCATGGGCCATGTAGCCATGGATTGCTTCAAGTTCCGCGGCAACATCCAGGCGGACTGCCCGGATCAGTTCTTCCATGGTCATTTTACGTTCCGGTACCATCCCGCTGAACGGGTTAACAAATTCTGGCATTTTTTACACTCCTTTTTAATTCTTTATCCCGGTCGGGCCGGGGATCATTTTCTCCATGTGTCGAATCGCTGTGCAACAACATCCCAGTTCACGATGTCCCAGAATGCACTCACAAATTTTGCCCGGTCATTCCGGTAGTCCAGATAGTACGCATGCTCCCACACGTCGAGTACCATGAGAATGCCAAAACCGGGAAACACGTTCACGTTGTGTTTTTCGATCTGCATGATGAGGGGACGCTTTGTCTTCCGGCAGAATGTCAGGGCTGCCCACCCGGAGCCTTCGGCACTGGCCGCAGCCTGGGTGAACTCCTTTTTGAAACGGTCAAATGATGAAAATTCACTGTTAATCGCTTTGGCCAGTTCGCCTTTCGGGGCCCCGCCGCCGCCTTTTCCAGAAGGGGCAAGGTTCTCCCAGAAGAGATTGTGAAGCCTGAAACCCCCGATGTGGAACGAGAGTTCCTTCAGGGTTGCTTTCATGTCGATATCGGCGTTCTCTTTCCGTGCCTTGTCCAGTTTTTCCAGTACGGCATTTGCACCGGTGACATATGCCTGGTGATGTTTCTGGTGGTGAAGCTTGAGCTGCTCTTCAGATATCTGGGGTGCCAGGGCCGTGTATTCGTACGGCAGTTTTGGCAAGGTATAAAATTTATTGTCTTCCATGGTTCTCTCCTGATAAACAAGGGATCTGCCGGATTCAGCATAACCCCCGCATGCATGGAACTGCACGCCTCAAGGGTATAGGCTCTCTCTTAAAAATCAAACTATGAAGCAAAATTTGAAACGAAGAATACCTTCGGTTATCCGACCGGAACCTATTTTTGGAAATTTCAAATAAAGTATCGGTAACGATGTGCGGATGAAATTCCTGCAAAAAAAATCGATGACCCAGGATGGGGGCTGATGCCCCCTTTCGGGTACGCCACCGCGGCGGATCCGGGAAGGATCATCTCCCGGAAAAAACCCTGCTTCTCCGCTGTGTCCCGGAGAGGTCCTGATGCGGGGAGGGATCAGCTGATCCGGAAGATCGCCCTTCCTTTCCGGGCACTTACGGTACCACACAAAAAACCCTCCGATCGAAGTAAAAGGGTTCTATTAGCGAAATTTTCTAGTCCGATGTGAAAACCCCGAATAAGCATCGCTTTCCGGACCCTAAATTCTGGTTTTTGCCCGAATTCCCATAATACCCGGGATACTGGGAAGATCTGCCCAATACAGAAAAGGCCAGAATGGCGCCCGTTTGGCAAAATAAGCCATATTTGAGATCACGATCTTCCTGCCGGACTCTCATCTCCCTCATGATAGGTTCTCCGACGGAGAGATATGGTCACGGAACCCCCCCCGCCAGAAGACCTGCCGGCCTGTGGTGGCAGTTCGGAGGGGAGGGGGGATTGGGGGGAGTTGGTTCGCATGCTGAAAATTTTTGGAAGTTCATTACTGCCAGCAACTTCACGCACGCAGGAACGCGAAGTCCCGGCAATTCTCAAAACGAAAAAAGAATGATCAATCTGCCGGAGTTTGGGTTTTGTTTTTGTACTCTGCCAGTGCGAGTATGCTTTCGAAATTATCCAGCGATTCTTTCTACCCGCCTCTTCCCGAATCGTGTATCTGGCCGGGAGGAAAGCCGGCATGCCGCAGGGTGGACCGGGTCATACCTGCCAGAACTTCAAAGGTCACTGTCATGTGCATCGCAATAGGAACGTCCGGGCTCATGCCGTAATGGGTTGCCGGAACCACATTGCCTTTTTCATCGGCAATATTGTCCGTGCAGGTTATCCGTTCGATTCTTCATCCAGGAAATTCTCGTGTTTTTCAGGTACGGAGCCATGATCAGGTTCCGCCCGCGAAAGCCTCCGTCATCAGTTCTTCCTGTTTTTTTGTCAGGCTTGCAGGGATCGTTACTATCACCTTCACCAGGAGATCGCCCCGTTTGTCGGAATTGATGCAGGACATTCCCTGCCCCCGGAGCCGGAAGAGGGTATGGCTCTGCGTGCCGCGGGGAATATTCAGAACGGCGCTGCCCGTAAGGGTAGGTACGGTAATCTCCCCTCCGAGCAGTGCAGTTGCAAGGCCGACAGATGCGGTTGTATACAGGTCCGCTCCCTGGCGTTCGAAGCGCTCGTGCGGTTTTACATGCACGACAACATAGAGATCGCCCGGCGGCCCCCGGTTCTCCCCGGGCTCTCCTTCACCGGCAATTCTCAGGAACTGGCCATCGGCAACGCCCCGGGGAATGGTTACGTCTATCCTCCGCGTTTTCTCTTTT
>JBAYMI010000071.1:0-8835 GCA_041663625.1 Methanoregula sp. | reverse complement strand
CCGCACTACTCCGAGTATCATGGATTTGTTCCCGGTTGTTATTCTTTTTTTAGGTATAATATGGGCCTGACCGGGCAGGTACAACAGGATCAGACCCTATCCCTCTCCATAAAAAACGGAGGGGGCTGATCAATCAAACCTTGATGAAAAATCTGGATATAACATCATTGCTCCGTTTCAGGGTATAAGCCAGAACAGAACCCGGCAATCCCAGATCATTCCCTGCCAAAAACCTTATTTGTGCGCCCCATGGATTTTGAGTGCCACCTCCCCGGGGGAATGACATGCGCACCGTATCGCATGGCCAGTGCATCCTTCACCAATATACCTTTCCCGGCCCAACATTCCTGCATACAGGAGATCGTATGCTGATAACTCCCTCCATCCATGCGCTCAGGCACCCGTTCAAAATCCCGGTAGCACCCGGCATAGAATTCGACCGGTTCGTGTACTCCTACCTCATCTTTGGCGAGACGATCATTCTCATCGACACCGGTGTCGCGGGACGCGAAAAGCAGATCTTCGATTATATTCGGTCCACCGGCCGCGACCCGTCAGAGATTGCGCTGATCATCCTGACCCATGCGCATCCCGATCATATCGGGGCAGCCCGGGCAATCCAGGCAGCAACCGGGTGCAGCATCGCTGCACACCCGGCCGAGTGGGCATGGATCGAGGATGTAGAACTCCAGAACCGCGAGCGGCCGGTGCCGGGATTTGCCACGCTGGTAGGTGGACCGGTACAGCTTGATTTCGAACTTTTTGACGGGGATTCTATAGAGATCGATGAGACCCGAAGAGGGGAACTGCAGGTATTTCACACGCCGGGCCACTCGGCAGGCTCCCTCTCATTTTTCCTGGACAGCGAAGGCGCACTCATCTCCGGCGACGCTATACCGGTACACGGTAACCTCCCGGTTTATGATGATACCCTCGCATCAGTGCGATCGGTAAAACGGCTCCGCGGCATTACCGGCACCAAAGTCCTTCTCTCAGCATGGGACGAGCCAAGGAAAGGGGAGGAGGTTTGCCGGCAGATGAACCGGGCGTTGGAATATCTCCAGATGATCCACGAGACCGTGCTTGCCAGTGCAGGTGCAGGCTCTCCTGACCTGATGGAACTTACCAGGAAAACCGCTACAGCAATTGGCCTTCCCCCCCAGGCAATCAATCCCCTTCTCGCCCGTACTTTTTCGGCAAATCTCCGGGTCAGGAACACCCGGAACCTGCTATCTGACCAGTAAGTCTGATCCATTCACGGTGTCAGCTGACATTTACTTCCCTTTTATCGGCAGGCAGGTTCACTGGCTGGGGAAGCGATCGCAGGTATGTAGCGAGGGTATCGACATCGGACGGCCCGGTCGTGATCAGGGTTCCACTGGTGAATTCCGTATATCCGTCACCCCCAATGGAGAGGTAATCCATCATGGCCGCCGTATAGGTTGTCGAAGGGTCGAGCGGGACGCCCCCGACAAGGACATCCTGAACCCGGCTGCCTGTCGGTTTTGTCGTATCATAGGTATAGGTCAGGCCGGATACACCAAGATTGTGCGGCGGGAGCGGTTCCTGCCACTGCCGTTCGAGCGCATCGCGGATCTGCTGCCCGGTCAGTCTCATCGAGACAACCGTTCCGGAAAACGGCTGGATCGTGAAGAGATCGCCCCACGTCACGTTCCCCTTCTCAAGATCGGCACGCATGCTGCCGGTCGTAATGAACGCCACATCGGTCCCCATCACCGATCGCTGGGCGTCGGCCAGAAGATCCCCGAGTGCCGATTCCCCATTTGTATCCTGGTCACGGATTATATCCCGTTCGATAACCGCAATCAGGCGCCCGGTCACGGGTGCAACGGTTTGTTCGCTCTGTGCAAGGAGCGCGGCTGCTTCAGGATCAGGAGTGATTCCGGGCGCATGGTCCCCGTAGGCAGTAACAATCTGTGCAGACGCGCTGGTGATATCCCGGCTGACGGGATCAAGGGTAAGGTTAACATCCGCATACCCATTGCTGTAACTATAGGCCTGCGTGACCAGGACAGACTTTCCGGCGGCATTGGGGAGGTATGCATTCGTGAATTTGTGGGTATGGCCCGAGAGGACGACATCCACGTCCCCGTCAAGTCCGGCAACGATACCGGTAACACGGCCGGTGACAGTGGCCCCGTCTTTCGTTGCCCCCTCGTAAGCCTGTTGTTCGCCACCTTCGTGGAGCAGGACCACGATGGCATGAATCCCGTCTTTCTGGACTTCTGCAACGTACCGGTTGATGGACTCCGTCTCATTGAGGAAACGGACATCATCCGCACGGTGAGGTGCCAGCCGCTCCGGCGTCATCACGGTGTCAGCCCCGATGAATGCGATGGGGATCCCGCTGACATTCCTGATAATGTACGGGGGAAAGATCGGGGTGTCGTTCTCTTTCCATACCACATTAGAACAGGTATAGGGGGTCAGGGAGCCGGGATAGGGATCGGTGAGATGGCTGATCGTTGTGTTGCCATTCCCCCCGTATACCTGCCGCAGGAGTTCGCTGGTCCCCCGGTCGAATTCGTGGTTGCCGGGAGTTGCAACCATGTTGCACGCGGAACTGGTTTCTCCGTTTCCACCCGTACAGCAGGAATTGGCAAATTCATTGTAGAAGAGCAGGGTCGGTTCATCGGAAAGAAGCCCGGATTCCGGAGGTGATGCCCCGATAACGTCCCCAGGGAGGGCGATGATGGTATTTTCAGGCCCGAACACTTCCATTGCCGCTTCAAGGTACGAGGCAAGAACCGGGGCGCTTCCGACCGGCCGCTGACTACTGGTCTGTCCGGTCGCGATCTGACCGTGGAAATCATTGATTGCGAGGATCTTGACATGGACCAGGCCGCTTCCCGAGGCATCCGGGTCGGCGGCTCCCAGGGACAGGCAGGAACTGCCGGACACAGTACCTGGCAGGGGGGTCTGCACCGGTATGGGGGCTGAGGTAAGCGGAACAGATACCTGAGCGAATACTATGAGTGCAACAAGAGTGCAGAGAACTAACAGGGCAACCAGCCACCGTAATGTCCGGTCCTGCCAGGGAGATATCAGCATAAAACAGGAGTATGGAAATGCCGGGATTAAAAATGACAGGTAATGATCATGCGCCCTGCCCTCTCACGCTTTCCAGCCATGCATCAAATGTCGGGTAAAACCGCGCGATCTGTTCGATTTGTTCGGGAGTTCGCATCCCGGTTTTTTTGCGGTAGTACTGCACATGGTCGTCCTCATCCCCATGATTCTGCTCGTCATCAAGGGGGTGCAGTTCAGCATCCCGTCCATCACGACAGGGCTCATTGGTCGCTGTGCGGCAGTATGCCGTCCGCACCTCGAATTGGAGCGGATTTACTGCGCACCTCATCTCTGCAAAGCCATCCCAGTGTTCATTTATCGGAAACCCTCCTTTTGCCAGTAGCCGGTCCCAAGTGGCATCCACCAGTATCCATCGGCCATTGATCCGGACGCGGCAGGCAAGATGGTAAGCAACTGGCATTGCGCCTGCCAGCCTGCGGAGTTCCGGGGGATACCGGAGATCCGGATCGTTCCAGAGGAACGGGAACGTGGAATATACAACATCAAGGCCCAGCTTGCGGAACATTGCGGCAAGCAGGTAATGTTTCGGGCCGCAGTATCCCTTCCCAAGAGAAAGTATCTGTTCCGGGGCGGCCGTTACGTCCGTTATCGGAACCACAAGCGAGTACGGGATGTCACGGATATGTTCGAATATCGAGATCCGGCCCTGCCGGGGATCAAGCCCCAGGGTCCATTCCTGAAAAAACCTGCTGACAAGCGATGCCATGATACGTTTCTGGGTATATCCATGACTTCCGTTTTGGGCCAGATAAAACCCGCGGCAGACGTATATCTCCTGGTACTGGTGGCTGTGTGTATTAATATTAGGTACAGGTCTGGTAGCACACGGGAAATCGATCTGGTATACCTAACGGCAACACAGAAATCATGAGGGGAATGAGAAAACCTTCCCTAGGGGGAAAAACTATGTGCAGGACCGCCGGCTTTTCCAGCGGTCCTGCGTGCAATAGGAAAAAGTGAGATTATGCGTTCTTCATCTTGGCTTTTGCGACGAATCCGTCTTTGCCAATGTAGTACATGAAGCCCTTTTCCTTGGCGATCTTTTCAGTACCGACTTTCTTCTTCTTGCCGGTCTTGTTGTGCTTCATCGGGGCTGCCCAGACATACCCGTCCTTGCCAATGAAGTACAGGTATCCCTTTTCGCGCTGAATCTTTTCTTTTCCAATTTTGGTTCCCATTTAAACACCTCAAAACCGCAATCGGGTTTTGATAATGAGAGTAACGCCTGATAATATAAAAAGTTTCCGTCGAAAGCCCGTCGAAGTCCGGATTTTCGCCACGTATTTAAGGCCTTTTTGGTCATTGTGGCGCACTATTCACTCCGTTTCAAATCCCGATTAAATCACTCCGTTTCGGCAGATTTCCCCTAAAACACGGGTGAATCGGGGTTTACCCACCCGGAACCACCGGAAGCAGAAGCGCAGCGCGGAGGGCCATTTTCCGGGCATCTTGCCGGGGGTGCGGCAGGATCAGCCAAGGTTCATAACCGGCTGGATCCCGGCAGGTACGGTCCGGGTGACGATCAGCGGCACTGCACTGCCATCGGGATGGAGGGTAAGGGAAAATTTCTCATAGGTCCTGGCACCTTCCGAAGGGCAGATGGTGAGCTCGAACTGTTCGTTTGGCTCGAGCCAGTTATCAGAGTCCGCGGTTCGGCCAGGGAGCATGTTGAATTTATTGGAGACTGTCCAATTCGGGCAGACGAGGGTCGGGTCAGTAGATCTCGTGAGGATCTCAGAACGGTTTATACGGGACCACTGCACCTGCATACGCTCCATGTCAATTGCCCCGGTATCTCCGATGAAAAGAGAGATTACCATCCGTACAGCACCGAGCCTGTCCGGATCCGCATGAACAACAACAATCCGGGGGGTTCCCGATGTGGTGCTGACCATAGAGAAGCCATACATGCTCCCTACAGTCTGGATATTGTCACCGGATACATACATGCTCTCGGCTAAAAGGCCACCGGGAAACGTCCGCGACAGGCTGGGCGCTCCGCCACTGATATGTACCAGCAGGAAAGCTGCTCCTGCGATCAGGACAACAACAAGAATGACCAGTTCCAGCCCGGTAAGCCCGTCTTCGGTCAGATTATGGCGCCGAATCATAACACTCCACGCAGGTGAACACAGCGGGATCGCCCCGTGCCGTTCATCACTATTTCCGGTGAAACGTATGATCCGAACTGCATACCAGAGGATTGCCGGAGATATTGCTTATAGGTTTGTGCCGGCGAGAATCAGGGAGGTTTCCGCTGCCCAGAATTTATCGTCTGCCAGCACCCAGTATACAGGCAGTTTCATGTACTTCCATCTCATCCTCACTGACAACTGCAATCTCTGTTGCAGTTACTGCCGGGCCAAGGCATTCCTTGACCTTGATGAGAGCGAGGCGGAGCGGGCGGTGGAGATAGACGGGAACATCCCGATCGAACTTGCCTACGATCCGGAAGACCTGTACGCATTTCTCCGGAAAGACCCAGAACCAACGCTCACGTTTTATGGCGGGGAACCACTGCTCCGGGCAGATCTCATCGAACGGATCATGAGGGAGGCACCGGTACAGCGGTTCATGATACAGACCAACGGGGTCCTGCTGGACCGGCTTCCCACTGACATTACCAACCGGTTCACGACGATTCTTGTCTCCATCGATGGCAGGAAGGAACTCACCGATGCCAGCAGAGGCGATGGGGTGTATGACCGGGTAATGAAGAACGTCCGGCAGATCCGGGCGGACGGGTATGCGGGGGAACTCATTGCACGGATGACCGTTACTGAGCGGACAGATATCGTGGACGCAGTCCACTGGCTTTCTGATAATCCCGATCATTCCTTTTCCTCTATCCACTGGCAGCTGGATGCGAACTTTGCCGGGGATTTCTCGCAGCGGCAGTTTGCGGACTGGGCTAAAGACCGGTATAATCCCGGTATCCGCACACTGGTCTGTGACTGGGTGAACCACATGGAATTCGCTGGAGAAGTCCTCCGGTGGTACCCGTTCCTTGACCCGATGCAGGACCTGCTTCTTGGCCGTAAAAGTCTCCTCCGGTGCGGATCCGGCCACGCAAACTACAGCATCATGACCGACGGACACATCGCCCCCTGCCCGGTCATGATCGGGATGACCCGGTATTATGTCGGGCATATCCGTGACGCCGACCCTTGCAGACTTGATCGCATTGATGTCGCTGGAGAGTGCCGTACATGTCATATCCGGACATTCTGCGGAGGAAGGTGCCTCTATTCCAATATCACCCGCCCGTGGGATGAGTCGGGGCGCCATCAGGTCTGCGAAACGGTGGATAATCTCCACGCCGCCTTGACCGAAGCACTCCCCCGGGTCAGGTCGCTGATCGCAGACGGAACGATCACCCAGGGTGCTTTCACGCATGAGAAGTTCAACGGGTGCGAGATAATCCCGTAGTCACAGAGCATATGATTTTATATAAAAATCATTTTCGTGATGGATATATATTTACTGACCGTACAAGTAGATGCATGCAGATCAAAACTGCATGCTTAAAACAATGGAAAGAAAGAGTTTTGGCGGACCGAGAGATTTCTGACCCAGAGAAATGACAAAGACCGTCTGCTCATATTGTGGCAAGGAATGTGAAGTCCCCTTCAAGCCAACGGAAGGGGGGGCCGGCCTACTGCAGGGACTGCCTGCCCATGCACCGGAAACCCCGTTTCTGATTTCATCATTTTTTCCTGTGCCCCGCACGCTGTAATAATCATTTCTGGATATTGTGTCATATCCGACAGTCTCAAGACACAATGATACCAATTTCCATGCATGGCAGGATCATGGAACGAAGCAAAAGAGTGTGCCTCCCGCGAGGGACTTTCCCATGTTTATCACGATTGCGATGATAACAGGTTCGGGGCGTGCTGGGCGGGGGAGTCCCAGGGTTCGTTCAGGAAAGGATTATTTGTCGAGCATCGCTGCATCTGCATGCCGGCGCACCTGAGCGCAGAAGAACTCGAAGAGAAAGAGAAGAAATTCCGGTCCGAAAATCCGGACTGGTGATGCCAGACATTCCGGCTCTGCCCCGTACGAGAGGCAGATTATCCATCAGGGCTTTCTTTTAATTTCCTGGCGGAACCGGTGAATGATATCATAGAGCATCAGCCGGAATTCGATTCCGATCTCTTCCCATGATTTCGCATCGGTTACCGGTATGCCGGAGGGTTCCGGTTCATTGATACGGTTTTCAAGGATAACCTGCCCGTCCACCCCGACACGGGGCTGCCACCAGAGTTTCCGCATGATCTCGACATAGCCGCTTGCAAGAACGATCAGGAAGACCAGTGGTACGATGATGAACGAGAGGAACCAGAACATCGGGTACAATGTTGTCGATGTTGTCGTGTCCACCCACTGGAAAATCCGGAGGAGAAACATGATGCAGAAGACACTGCCAAAAGCCCGGATAATCGGCGCCGGCAGGTTAAAGGGGAACGGGAATGCCCCGAATATCGCACCCACGAAGAGAATGATGACGATCAGCATCAGGAGCCAGAAATTCTCGTTGATGAAGGCTACCCCGGAATTATAGATAGGGTTTGAGATATAGTATTTCAGGATATTTGCCAGGACAATCGCAATCAGAAGACTGATGATCCCAATCATCCGTGTGACAAAAACCCGCCCGAATGACTTTGTACTGTTGTGCACGATACAACCTGCCAAAAATGCTGTATTAATGTTGTCAGATATGCTATAAGAGTGTTTGAGATCCGCTCTTTAACCGATTTCCGGTCTTTCCGGGCCAAACCTGTATACCCTTAACAGAGGATGATCTGGTATGCAGGTCAACTACAAACGCTATGGTCTCTACCTGCTCCGGTGGCAGGCAAGTACGCCCATACTGGCGGGCGTGGGAATTATCCTTGCGTCGATGGGACAACTGGTTGCGGCCATTGTGGCAAACCTGATCGGGGGATTGATCTTCTTCTGGGTCGACCAGTTCATCTTCACTTCACAGTCGCTTGCCGCTCAATGGGAAGTCAGGGACACTATCGCGTGCGTGGACTGCGGGAAGATTGCCCGGGGGTACCGGCTGGTGCGTTCCGGGGAGTATGACCGCTCGTGCGAGCACGAACCCGAGTTCCGGTGCGAGGCATGCTCAAAGAAGAAGGCGGAAGAACTGAGAGGGAGGGGGATCAGAACCGAGTGAGAGAAAGTATCCCGGTATCTCTTTATCTTTTCTTTTTTATTCTTCTTCAGTCTCCATCTGGCTCCCGTACCGATCAGAGAAGTACCATAGGGGAAACAACAGCGGATCAATGATCACATAATCTTCAGATTTTCCGCGCTGTCGCCCCGCTCAACAGTCATGTGCAGCGTAATAAAAAATACATCAATAACCAAAAAATTACAACAATGTATAAATATGTACAAGGTAAACCTGTAAAGCAGACAAGAGGCATGGTTCCTGCGATCTTTTGCGGGGGCAGACCTCACGAGAAACGGCGGGTGACAGACGGCCTGCCGGAAGGACCCTGACAGTATGATACCAAATCTGAATCTCAACCTTGGACAAGAGGAGTTTGTCACTGCGGTGAATACCCAGCCAAAACCGCTTATCATTCCGTTGTGCGCAGAATTTCCGCTCCCGGATCTCTCCCCGCTCGATCTGTACAGGGGGATCCGGGCGGGATGCGGCTTCCTGCTCGAATCCATGGACGGGAGCGAGAAACTTGCCCGGTACTCGTT
>JBAYMI010000070.1:0-8850 GCA_041663625.1 Methanoregula sp. | reverse complement strand
ATTCAAAGACATTCGTCTTCTCTGGTCTCACGCTTTCAGCATTCAACATTCGCGAAAATGAGAGGGGATTTCGCCAACAGGCAAGTAGTCTTGCAGTCGATCCAATGCAACAGTTCTATACAAATACCAACAATTTCAACTGTACCGGATCAACACTCAGTGTAATGGGATACAGGAATCAAACTGTGATAAGCTTGTCGACAAAAAAATTCATCGGATGGGGTGATCATGACAATGACAGAACACTTGATCCATTTGACAGCTCCCCATAATTTTTTATTTTTTTCCCGGGCCATGAACTATGCAATATTAGTCCTTGTCGGGATATCACTGATTATTCCCGGGGTCTATGCAGAACCGGATGTCGGGACTTCAATAGCACCTGCCGGCGATCCAGCCATAAGTCTTGACATAAAAGCACCTCAGGAGAACAAGATCTTTCTGAATCTCGGACAACCCCCCCATATTACCGTGATTGGTTATGTGAGAAACAGCCAATCATTGCAATCCGTCATCGTCAGTTCCAGTGAAGGATCAACCGACTGTGGCAACACGTCTTTTATTTCCTGTACAATTCCAGTTACAAAAGGTTTGAACCGGATCACTATCACGGCAACGGATCCCAACGGGTCTCATGTATCCACGACAAGAAATTTCTCAGTACAGTACGGGGTACCAGGTCTGCCAACCAGGATAACCATCTCCGGGAAGATTACCACACCAGATGGGCACCCCATCGAAGGAGCCATGGTCAGAACGCATTATACAGAGTCAGCCATAGCGGAATCGGAAGCCGATGGCTCGTATCGTATCAACAATGCACGTGGTTTCCGGCAGATCATGAGTGTTGAGAAAGAAGGGTATACCAATGTCACAAAAGAGATGGTCTTCAATAAAAATCTCAACACGGTTGATTTCATCCTGGAACCAACGACAAAATCCGTTTCCGGATTTACTGCAATCCTGTGCCTCGTTGGAATACTCGGAACTCTTCTGATCATTTCCCGGAAAGAGCGGACACGATAACCTGTTTTAATTTATTACCGATAAGGAGACTGCATCTGCCTTACCTCTCCGTCGAAGATATCCCTCATTTAGGAATGTCCCCCGGATCTCCACGCACAGGGCTTCGTTTCCCTCTTTTTTCCGATCCCGGGGTAATAATTCCCGAAAATGAGGTAATAATTCATGGGTTTTCGGACATTTTAACGTCGGAGAACCTGCGGTTATAATTAGCAGTATTTGGATGGGCAATCGCTACCCCCCGAGGGTTCCCGGACGTAGCAGGCCGATAGGATGAAAGGGAAACCCCCAGGGGGCATGTTCCGGATTAGTCGTCGGATAACGTCAGCGGATAAGAGATCTGGATCCTGTTCAGGGAGATGCATTCTCCAAGGCCAATCCGGCCCCGTGCTCTGATGGGGGCCGGATACTGTCGCACCAGATCACCAGGGGAGGGCTGGACCCAATTATCTCCAATCCGGGTTCAAAATAATCTTGGATCAGTCATTTTAGGGGAAACCCGACCGGCCTGTTTCGGCCTTTTTTTGAGGGAGTGTTCCGGAAAATCACGCTCTTGTCCCGGTCTGGCCAAAGGACGATTTTGCGCTCAGAATAACCGGCCTGTATAGAGCTGTTTCAGCCAGGGTTCGCCTCATCCCATGAACTAGGGTATTTTGTCGGGGAGACTACAGGAATGCAGCGGGGACCGGGATCAGTTCCGGTGCCAGAATGTTCCGGTGGGGGTGCGGGAAAAATTCCCAAAAATGTTCTAAATGTTTTTTAAAAAATTCCATGACGTGGAAAAAATTTGAAAAAATTTCCGAAACGTTTTTGCCGGGTTTTTTAAGTCTGGGACCGGCAGCCGATTGGGGGAAGCCCGTTCACATTCACCATACCGGCCACCGGGTTTGTGAATATGCATGACTGGCGGCTGATCGTCAAGGATAATGCCACCGGAAGCACCGGATCAATCGATGAATTCTCAATCAATATAAACTGAAAAAATCCAGATTATCTTTTGAGGCAGATATGAAAAATAGAAATTTTTTTCTCCTGTTATTCACCGCACCCGTATTTTTCCTTGCATACTTCATCATGATCTCCCGAATGCCGGACCCGTTAATGGATAACCTGGTCCCGTTCATTGTTGCAGGACTCTCTTTTTGCGGTGTGGTTCTCTTTGTAACCGGCATGAAATCCATTTCCGATCGCTGGTACCTGGGAATTCCCCATGTCATAATGATCGGGATGGTCTGCGTCGCGATAGCAGGCAAGTTCTTCTCAGTAGCGCATAACACCGAGTACCTGAATATATCGCTTGCATTTCTCTCCATAACGTCGACAGGTTTTTTCATGGCATTTCCCGGGCCGGAACGAAAAACCCTCCGGTTATTTACCCTGGTTTCCGGTGTGATCGGGCTTTATGCCATCTTCCTGATATACCAGAGTGTTTCCGGTCTTATGCATCCTTTGCAAACTTCGTGGAACGTGACAGGTGCATATGCAGCGATTTACCTGTTGTTCCTTCTGCCGCTCATCGGGATTTGTCATATCGGTGCGGCACTAGGGGAGAGATCGTCACCAGGCAGGGAAGATATTCCGGGCTAAAATTGTTGACCGGTAAGAAAGATTTTCCGGCCCAAGCGTATGTTGGTAATGAAATTTGTCCGTCAGTGGGATTCAGCGTCCCGGGGCACCCTTGCACCTGGGAGGGGGGCCGGGGCTGGGCGGGAGTGGATTAACCAATGTGAGGAAGAAGGGGGCATCCTGGCTGGTGGGGCAGACGGACATCAGCATTGTCCTCGCGAGGGACAGCAAACACCTGGCGATCGCGGCGTTTGGCAACTGCCGGCGATCGCAATAATGCATCTGATTCCGGTAATTCTATTTGCGTTTTGTCACCCGACGCTTTTCCTTTTTTTCAGTACCCTGATCGGTAGACAAACGCGTTAGAAAGTATAAATGCACCGAGTATAAATCGCTCATTGTGGACAACCGGGGGTTGTTCCACGAAAAAGTGATGGACGGGTTCACCAAGCGACGAACTTCGTTGAACCCGGTCCCGCCCGTAGGCATGAGATTGTTATCTTCTGATCCTATGAAGGTTTTCCCATGCCTTGCGAGCGAAGCGTATGGAAAAAACGGAGGATAACAAATGAACCTACAAAAAAAGGGTGTCGTCCTGCTGGCACTGTTGCTGGCAGCGATGGCGATGGTACCGATGGTGAGTGCTGCTGATACGAGCGGGGGTGTAAATGAAAAGCAGAAAAATTCAGTTCATGATCCTGTAAATGAAAATTTCTATCTTGCATTGGGTCTCGAAAAGCCTGAGAAAATTCAAGGTCCCCCCGTAACCAGTTACAAAGAATCGAAGGATAAAATTGACAAAATACTCGAGATGAGCGGCATTCAGGATAATAAGGAAAACATTATCGGTCTGATTGACTATGAAGGATCGGAAATCCTGCTCATTGATCGGAATGAAACTGTAATCGAGATTATCAGGGACAATTCCACAATTACACAACAGGTCATTGAACCCGTAGTATTAGGTGAAAAAGAATTCAAGACGGATTCCGTATTTGTGTCTGAGTCCCAAGAAGCAATCACGGGGGCACGAAAAGGAGCGACAATTTCAAGAATTGATGTTACCTTCCCCACCAAATCCGGAAATAAAAATATCAAATCATTACAATCGATTACCGTATGGAGAGAAGATTGGTGGGATTACTTAGGAGAACTGAACCTTCTCCATACCCAGGGAAGATTCTACGTTGACATTGGAGTGGAGGTAGATAGTGTTATTGATCAATCATATGCACAAACCGCGGGTCCCTGTGACCGCTGTGACTTTACTCACTATTCTAGTGGAGCAGGGTCATCAGAAGGTCAGGTCACTACCTCTGGGTTATGGGCAACAATCTGGACACCAACGATCAAGATGTCTCAGGATGCATGGGTCAGCTGTGATTTAAACGGTGACGAAGATGGTAACGGACATGGGGATAAATGGGGTGCAATTGGAATAGGCTGCCTTGCAGTCCCATAATTTTTTTTATATTCTCGTTGAAATTCGTATCTGAAATTATATCACCTTATCATACGGCAAACTCATGAACACTCAAAAAAACGCGACTATTTCGCTGATGGTAAAAATAATCCTCATTCTGCTTACGTTAAGTATTTTTTATACACTCGTTATATTCCTGATTTCTTCAGAATCATTGAAACCCTGGCAAAGTCCGGAAATTAATCCATATGCATCATTCAGTATCTCCCCTCATTTGGATATCCTCACAAATACAACACGTAATTATGAGAGCACAAATCAATTCCGTAACAATCCTGAAGGAATTCATGGCAATAAAACCGTTATAGGTCCCTTCAAGGACGGAAATTATACCATTACCCTTGTAGATCAAGATGATGAGATCCTGGAAATCATATCGGGATACGGTAATACAGGGCAATATTTACTGAAGCCTGAACGTATTAGCAAAACAAATTTTGATGAGCGATCCCTGGGAATTCCCGATACCACAGCAGGCATTGCATTGTATTGTATAACATTACAAAAACCCGAAAATGAATCTGATCAACGATTGAAAAATATTGAGATTTATGATACCTGGGTCGAGCGTGAATGGAATATGGGAATAAGCAGGAATGTTATCCATACTGAAGGGAGGTTCTTTGGGATTTATGGACAGGAAATAATTCAGGTAATTGATAAATCGTATTCGGTTTCTTCACCATTATTTGAGAAATGTCAAAACTGCAGAACAGAAACCGGACATGGGGATGCAGCGGGCTGGATATCAACGGATACTACCTGGGCATTGCGTAATTTCCCATTACATGCAGAATATTCAACATCTTCCTGGATTGCGGTTGATATTTATTATCATACTCAATTCGGAATCTCCTCAGATAAATGGGTCTCTGCATCTGCAAGTGCCTGCCGGACTTCCGCTACGGGCGGTCGGGCATCCATACTGTACTGATCATTCTGCGGAGTCCCCGTACATGTTCGAACTGAAGGACCTACACATCCTTTAATAGCCCTTTTTCCCGGGCTGCCCCCGGGGGACAGGGGAGGGATCCGAATGCCCGGCACTCATGAGGGCCTGCATCCCTTCACCAGCCTATCCGGGCCCGCAGCAGACCCGGATCGCTCCTTTTGGAGGTCGCCCGACCGGCCAGTTTCGGGGGTTTTTGCGGGAAGTCTCAGGGAAAAACGCCATACTTCGCCCGATTCGGGAACGGGCAATTTTCCATGAAGAAAAACCGGCCTGTTTAGAACCGGTTTCCGTGGAGGAACGGTGGCTGCCGCAGGGTTCAGCACATGGGCAGGGTTTACAGTGTAGAATCGGGGGGGATCCAAGATCTCTCGTTCTCCGTCGTAGTGATCGTACACCTGTTCATGCTATTTCATGAATTATGTGCAAAATGGGGGTAATTATGTACACGGTTTTTTGAAATCGGGAAATTTGTACGGGGAGAGGCCCCTTAAAAAAATTTGTTTTATTGTTGATCAAGCATCCTTAAGCACGGATGCGAAGTGCTCAATCATATGGTATTTCATATCGGCAAACACTTTTTTCCGGAAACCGGGGATCCTTGTCAAAGGGATGAGGATTGCATTGAGAAACCGTGTCTTGAGATCCCCCTGCGGGAAATCAAACATCCCGTGTGCCTTGTAATACCGATAATCTGCTTGGAACACGAACCTCATGCCTCCGTAAATATTATCCCGGAAGACCTTGTGGCCACCGATTGCGTAGAATGTTTTCGGGGGGATATATTCTGCATCGGCACATTGTACGAGACGTGTTGTCATGGTATCGAGCAGGGCATCGAGTTCCCCCGAACTTAAAACTTCGTCCGTGACAACATGAGCATGGCACCCGCCATTGTCTGCCCACGCAGTCAGGGCCTCCTTCAGGCACGGGATCTGGTTACCGGGACCTGCGATCACAAAGCCGATCTGTTTGCCATCAAGTCCCGGTGTATGCCCCTTGAAGAAACTCCGGTCAAAGAACCGCTTCCATGTTGACGACAGGTACCGGTCATGCACCGAACCTGCCATGATGATGATATCTGCCGGCATCAGCGTGTTTTTGAAAAAATCAACGTACCCGTCGGTATATATGCAGGTATTATCGTAGGCGCACTGGCAGCACCCGAGGCACCCGCCCTTCATGTTCACATCATGGAGATTGACGAGCTCGACCGAACCGGAAAAATTCTTGATCAGCCGGTCCGTCATGGCCGCAAGATTGGGCGAACTGCCGTCATCGTCCGTGAGGATGACAAGCTTTTTTGTTTTCAGGTCGAGAGGCGTGTGGTGTGGTCCCGGGGCATACACAAGAGCCGGCCAGACAAGCGGGGCATTCTCCCGCTGGACCGGCATTTTTTCCTGTACTGCGGTGACGAGAAGGGAAGCGAATTTCTCTAATCGTTGTTGTTCCGCTTTTTGCAGGAGATCGTTCATCTCTGCGGAGTAAGACCCCAGGTACTTCATCTCAAGGTCATCGCTGATGGCATGGATGTAGGCATGGGCGGTCTGGTCAAAGAAATGGATCGAGGTGGAGAGCGATGCTGCATATCTTCCGGCAAAGGCGTCCTCTGCCTTTTTCTCGAAGATGAGTTCGATGAACCGTTTGTACTGGGAAGAGACGAGCAGGTAATAGAGCGGGAAGGCCCAGAGGACCAGGTCTGCTGACCGGATGGAATCAAGCGTCTTGTTCCAGACTGCGGTATCCTTCTCGATCTTTTTTATTTCATGCGCAATGTTGAGAATTTCATAACTGTGTTCCGGGAATTTTTTCCGAATGTACGCGACATACTGCATCGTGACGCTGACATCGCCTTTCGGGCTTCCGTTTAATACAACAATTTTCATTCCGGTTTCCCCCATTGATTTCGTTTTGTTCATCGTTCCCGCCCGGGTACCTGCCGGCCGGTGCGAAGGAACATTTTTTTATTCAATGAGCAGGACCGCGACCCGCTCCGGGTTGTGCGGAGCCGGGAACTGTATCGGCATCCCGGCATGTTCGGCTGTCTTCACCACATTGATCCCGAGCCCTTCCGGACAGTGCCGCTTCATGGTCGGGCGGTTGCATTGCCCGCCCGCGATATTACAGGTCTCGCATAACCTGCAGCCGGGTCCAAAGACCGTAGCAAGAGCGAACGGATACCCGGCATTGAACGCGGTCTTCTCCAGATCCAGCATTATCATATGGAGCCGGTTTCCTTCATGGACAAAAGCTGTCAGAAATGTGATGGCGGATTCTTTTGTCTCTTTTTTTGCGACCGGATCGATCATTATCTGCATCAGGGAATACCGGATCTCCTCGGGAAATTCCGCTTCAGACCGGAATTTTACTATCATCGCGTACTGGTATTCACCAAGAGATCTCCTGAAATCCTCAACCTCGGGAGTATAGGGCGGGCAGGTCAGGTGTTTCCCGTACTCGAAGCATCCGGTCCTGCACTTCTCCCGGACCCGGTCCTCGACAACAATCTCATTTGCCGGGATAATCCGTGCATCCGCGGCACCGGCTTTCATTGCCCGGCCTGTAAGGAACCCAAACCTTTCCGTTAGGGTTTCGGATATTTTCATGACAACCGCCCCCTCCGGACTTACTCATCCGGTTTATTTGCACTGTCCAGGATCTGCCGGGCGAATTCCTGGAGGGCATCAGCTTTCACGAGTGCAAGTCCCCGTTCCACATCACCCAGCACCAGCAGAATGTCCCCCTGCTTGATATCAAAGATCTCCCGGGCCTCCTTGGGGATCACGATCTGCCCGCGTTCGCCCACCTTCACGCTGCCGAAGAGATGTTTTGTGTTTCCTTTCCGTGGCGCAATCATCTCATCCACAAGGTCCTCTTTCCCGCATTTCGTACTTTTCATACAAATCATATTTGTACGCATAATCATATTTAATAATTTTGCCGGTGGGGCCCGGAGGCTGGCCGGGTCCCAAGGGAAGGGCACCCGGGGGTTCGGTGATCGTAGCCGTTTGGCAATTATCTGGTATAGGAAATGTACCGGAGATTGTACCGGCGCTTTTGGGAGCGTGAACGGTTCCGGAAAGGGCTCAGCTACTCCAAAACCGGGAGGAATGTCACAGGTTACGGTGCAATCACCGAGATGCACTCAACCCGGGAAAAATCACGATCGTTGGTGATGAGATGATCCAGCGAGTAGTGCGTACAGCTGGCAGCGTGAAGAGCATCGGAGAAGAGGAGACCGTACTTGCTTGAGAAGGCAAGGGATTCATCCATAAGTGGAGCGGTATCAAGAACGACAATCCCATAATCGTGGAGCACTTCCTGGGTCACATCGAACGGGAGAGAAAAATCTGCTATCCGTTCCGGGTTCTGTTTCAGGAATGCAATCGCTTCCTTCGGCTGCATGCCTTTCTCAGTATATACCTGCATGAGCAGGACTTTATGGAAAAACTCATCAATGACAGTGCTATTGATATGGCCCTTCACCCCACCATTCCGCACCTTTTCGAGCAGCTCTTCACAGGCTGGAGTGAACCGGGTGGAGGTGAATGCATAGATGAGAATATTTGTGTCGATGAATACGGAGCAGTCATTAAGGCTGGAGATTTTCATCAATAGAGCTCTTCAATATCGGTTTCGGCGATCATCATGGCGAATTGTTCCGGGACGGGGATCCTGGTCCGGCCGGTCTTCTTTTTCAGCCGTACGAGGACTTCGTTCTGGTCGTCAGCCAGTGGGTGATCGAGGATGATTGTGCGCCCGTCAACCATTTTTCCTTCAACAGTAACCGGCATGTCCACTCCTTTTGTATTCCATATAGTACTGCTCT
>JBAYMI010000069.1:0-9150 GCA_041663625.1 Methanoregula sp. | reverse complement strand
GGAAGCAGTTGTTTGAGCAGCATATCCGGCATCTGTTGTGAGGTATGTACGGACATATCGAAATACGCCCGGTTATCCCGGTTACCTTTGTACTTCAGGTTTATCTGGAAGTGGGTATCCATGAGCGTGATTATGCCGAATGTCGTGATAACTGCACGCCGTTCTGTTATTACCCGGTCCTCTCCGTTCACCAGTTTCTGCCGGTCGCCATCAATATCAGAGATCAACTCATTCTCGTACGAGAGTACACTCATGTGTGAATTCCCGATGGTTATTGTCTGGCCCTCAGGGAAGGTTACTCCATAACTGGTTGTAAAGGGTAATGAAGTCCCGGCGGATACATTCGTTACTGATACCGACAGGGTCAGGAACGCCGCCACGGTGATGATGCAGGCAAGGACAATAAGCCAGATGACGGGCATTATCCATTTACGCGGATCCCTCTTTTGCTCTTCCCGTACTCGTTCCTCATTCACTCCTTCTTTCCGTCCGGATTCTTTTGCCATTGCCCGGCCCTGTTCATCCTCTTTTGAAGTTATATCTGTCATATAAACACCTGTTAATCCTTTTTTTTCATCATTATCGTGAAGTGCAATTCGTTGTTTCCCGGATGACATTTTCATAATGAGATCGGCCTGTCATCCGGGAATTTCCCTGGTGGAAATTTCACGGATTAAGTAACTCCCCCAAGGCGATTTGGTATAGTGGGGGAGTATTATAAAAATATAATCAGATGTGTCAAAATTTGGATTGAAACTCCCAAAATATGCGGGTTTTTGAATTTTCAGCAGTAAATCTCCTTGCAAAATATGCTGCAATTAATGGAATAATCAGGGAGATATATCTCCCGGGTCTGCATGATGGATGACCAGCATGGAGTAAATCATGACACGGATAAACAACAGTACAGGAAAAATTTTCTCCATCGTTTTTACGGTAGCATTGGTCGGCCTTATGATTGCCGCGATTGCTCCCGGTGCGATGGGCGCTTCAGCGGTGGACCTCGGGTCGGCTGCCAATTATGCAATTCTGACTAAATCAGGAATCACAACAACGGGAACTACAACTATCAATGGAAATATTGGTGTCAGCCCAATCGCTGCAACCGCAATGACGGGATTTGGTCTCACCATGGATTCCTCAAACCAGTTTTCCCGATCGTCCCTGGTAAACGGTGGAGTATATGCTGCCAACTATGCACCCCCTACTCCCGCAACAATGACGACTGCGATAAGCAACATGGAAACTGCATATACCAGCGCAGCAGGACAGACGTCACCCATTGCTACTGAATTGTATGCCGGGAATCTCGGTGGCAGGACACTTACTCCGGGTCTTTACAAATGGTCAACCGGTGTACTGATCCCCTCGGGAACGGATCTTACGCTGGACGCCAATGGAAACGGGGGTGCGATCTGGGTCTTCCAGGTAGCAGGAGACCTCACCATGGATTCCGCATCACGTATGGTCCTGGCCAATGGCGCGAATGCCGACAATGTCTATTGGCAGATCGCCGGTCCCGCCGGTGCGAAGATCGGATCGGGTTCTCATGCCGAGGGCAATATACTCACCCAGACAGCGATCGTCATGGATAGCGGTGCGTCACTCCAGGGAAGGGCCCTGGCACAGACTGCTGTTACCCTGATCGCCAATACCATCACATCGCCATCCCCCTCTTCAGTACCGGCACAATCCGATAGCGGAACCGGTGACGGTAGTAACACCGGAGTGACAACTACCCAGACCCTTGCACCGGGACAGACCCTTTTACCCGGACAGACCGTTGCACCGAAACTGACCACGAACCCGAACCCGACACGCACAAAACGCATCACCACTACGATCAGCACCGTTGTCAAAGGAAACTCCGGGATTAACCAGGCTGAGGTCACTGGCACGGAGAATGCCGGACTCGTTGTGAGCGGCACGGTTGTATCCAGCCCCGGCCAGGGAATCGGACAGCCATCCGGTATTGTCTACCAGTATATCGACTTCGGACCGGCGGAATTCACTCCTGTAGATCAGGTAGTGATCTCATTTTCCGTCCCGGTCTCGTGGATGTACGACAATAATCTCGCCCCGGAGAATGTCACCCTTAGCCGTCTTGACGGCAATGTATGGGTGGAACTCCCGACAACCTATGTGAGCACGGGGGATGGACTGGTGTACTACACCGCAATAAGCCCCGAATTCTCGCGGGTTGCAATTACCGGGAAGTTTACCTCATCCACCACAGATGTACCCATCGTGACTGCTGTGGCACAGACACCGGTTGCCGAAGAGACCACCCAGGAACAACTCGCCCCTACCCAGTCCCCGACAGTAAAATCACCGGTTATGGCCTGGATACCGATCATTGCCCTGATCGGTGCGATGCTGATTATGGCAGTTGTTTCCGGACGGAAAGGAAAAACCCACTGAACGAAAAATTATCTCTTCTTTTTTTTAGTGGATTTGTTTTAAGGAAATTCGCAAAGCTATGGGACTGGTTCATTTTCATAGATCCCATGCGTATCCCCAGACCCCCGGTGGGAAGCGCCCGGAACATTTCCCGGAGTACAATCAGTCCGGTTGAGGTTAGGCAACAATGCTCATCGATTGGTAGCTTCTCTGTTGAGAGAAATTCGTACCTGTACAAATCCGCGGAGATACGCTGGTGGCGATGTCATTCACGGTAATCCCGAATCAGGTAGTTGGCCGGAGATTCCGGTGGCGGACCCCTTTTTTAGAATTCTCCCGGGAAGTTTTCATTGCAATAACTGCTGCAATAACTGCAACTCCAAGGTAAGTATATCCTCCAAATCAGCATGGAAGTTCACTATCAAGGAGGAGTATACTATGATTAGTTCGAAAAAAAGTGCGGGAACCCTGTTCTCGCTTGTTATGACCGTAGCAGTTATCTGCCTGATGACAGCCGTGGTAATTCCCGGCGTGATGGGCGCTGAATTAGATGTACCTCTTGGGCAGGCAACCCAATTCGCGATCTTATCATATTCAGGAATCACGGACGCCACACCCGCATCATCAGTTATATCGGGGGATATCGGCACCAGTCCGGGCACGGGTGCTTATATGAACCAGATAACATGTGCTGAAGTTAGTGGATATTCAGTATATGGTGTTGATGCCGGATATACCGGGGGCGCCGAATGTTCCATGCCTACCCCACCAGCGGCAAACAAGGACTTAGTGGACCTTGCATACGCTAATTTTGTGACTGCGTACGGCGATGCATCGGGACGAACAACAGCTCCCGTTGCTGAATTCAATTTCGGACATCTTGGCGGGCAGACACTCGCTCCCGGCCTGTATAAATGGACTACCAACGTGGATGTAGGGACGAGTACGGATCTCACGTTCGACGCCGGTGGCGATTCGGCAGCGGTCTGGATCCTCCAGTCAACGGGAACCCTCGACATGGCCGCCAACACGCATATGATTCTGGCTAACGGTGCACAAGCAGATCATATCTATTGGCAGCTCGCCGGTATCCCCAGTGCAAATATTAACGCGGGTGCTCAGGCTAAGGGCAACATCCTTGCGGCTGGTTCGATCAACCTGTTAAGTGGAGCCTCACTCGACGGGAGGGCATTTTCGTCAGCAGCCGCTGCCGGGGTTACCCTGAGCGGAAACCGATTAACTCGTGCGGATCTGGCCTCAACTGGGCCCCTTGTAACGAGTGTCACACCACTCTCCGGCCCGCTTGCCGGTAGTAACACCGTAATAGTCATAGGATCGGGATTTACCGGAGCGACTTCAGTAAAGTTTGACGGCTTAGAGGTCGTCCACCCGTTCACGGTCGTTGACGATCAACATATCAGAGCACAGATCCCAGCGAACATCACGCTAACCGGACCAACCGGCCCCGTTGATGTTGTCGTCAACACACCCGTGGGCACGGGAACCGGGATTGGATTATATACCTATGCAGATCCCCCGGAGTTCATCCTGGCAGAGACCAACGCAGCCGGTAATGTCTTCATCGTCACCTTTGACAAGGAGATGCTCGACCCGTCCCTCAATGCAGATGCGTTCAAGTACAATATTAACGGCGGATCAGAACAGACGTTCAGTGGAGCCGGTTATAATACAACCACCCCCACCAACATTGACCTGACCGGGCTCAGCACGCCGATTGCGCCCGGCGATGTGATGAATATCAGTTATACGCCCGGTACGGTAACAGCCGCTGACGCCGGCATTCTGGCAGCCTTCGCCTTCGCGAACCATGACGTAGCAAATACTATGCCGATGCCCCCGATTGCCCTATCGGCAGAGACCAATGCAGCCGGCACCCTCATTACCGTCACCTTTGACAAGGGTATGATGGACCCGACGGGTAATGCAGATAAGTTCACGTACAAGAACGCTACTGCAGGAATCAAGACGTTCACTGCAATTGCTCGCAATACAACTGAAGTCACCAACACCCAAATAGACCTGACACCGATCTCAGCCATTACCTCCGGTGATGTGCTGGTTAATGTCAGTTACGCGGGTAGCTCCATAACAGCCGAGGATGGCGGAGTTCTTGCGAATTTCGTGGACATGAATGTAATTAACAACGTGCCGGCAGACGGCCCCGTTGTCCTCCTCATCGCACCGGTATCCGGCCCGATTGCCGAGGGCACATCGGTAGTCATCACCGGGTCAGGTTTCACGGGCGTGAACGTAGTAGCATTTGGCGGCATAGCGGCAACTTCGTACACTGTTGACACCGTTAACCAGATCACCGCAATAGCCCCGGCAGGTACAGCCGAAACAACCGTTGATGTCACCGTCACCACAGCTCAGGGTACTTCTGAGATTTCATCATTCGACCAATACACCTATACTGAAGCACCTACCGTCAGCGGCATCTCACCGGTATCCGGCCCGACTGCCCAGGGCACCTCCGTAGTCATTACAGGGTCCGGCTACACCGGAGTGACCTCCGTTGACTTTGGCCTTATACCGGCAATCTCGTATACGCTTGACAGCGATTCACAGATCACCGCAATCGCCCCGGCAGGTACAGCCGGAACAACCTGGGATATCACTGTCACCACAGCGAAGGGTACTTCCGCAACTTCATTATCCGACCAATATACCTATAGGACAGACATTGCCGCAGTAGATCTTGGATCGTCCGGCAATTTCGTTATCCTGGCAAAATCAGGAATCTCCACCACGGGACTCACCGTAATTGTCGGGGATATCGGGGTCAGCCCGATCGCTGCGACCGGTATCACCGGGTTTGGCCTCGTACAGGATGCATCGACCCAGTTTTCGACATCGTCCCTGGTAACGGGAAAGATCTATGCAGCCGATTATGGCGTCCCCACTCCAACGACCATGAGTACCGCTATAACCGACATGGAAACAGCGTACAAAAATGCAGCTGAACGGACGTCACCGGATCACACTGAACTCGGTGCCGGAAATATTGGCGGCATGACACTCGCTCCCGGTCTTTACAAATGGGGTACCGGCGTGACAATCCCCACGGATGTCACCCTCTCAGGAGGCCCGGATGATGTATGGATATTCCAGGTTGGAGAAGGACTCTCCATCAACTCTGATAAGAAAGTAATTCTTTCCGGGGGCGCACAGGCCAAGAACATCTTCTGGCAGGTCGCTGGACAGACCACCCTCGGTTCAGGTTCAGTGTTCAATGGAATTATCCTGGACAAAACCGCGATTGTGCTGAATCCCGGCGCACGATTAAACGGAAGAGCGCTGGCCCAGACTGCAGTCACCATGATCGGGAATGGAATTAACGGACCCGCAGGGACGGCAGTGGCAGGCGTTGCAGCATCGGTTGCCAGCTCGTATGCTCCCGGTATGGACTCGGGAAGTTCCGATCGCGATACCTATTCAGGAAACGGCGATCGCGGGACATCATCGACGGATGGCACCCAGCTTGCACCGCTGGCCCCTATTGCGGTATCGAGTTTAGTCACGGTAAATGGAGTCGGTGTAACTCCGGTGAACGGAATCGGAACTCTTACGAGCACCCCTCTGACTGCGGACATCGTCAATATGTTGGATGTGGCAGTCTCATGGACCACCGAGATCTATGACCGACCGGAACTGGATGCCCATATTACCACCGCGATCCTGCAGAATGCAGATCAATCGTGGATTGACCGGTTTTCCGGTGCACTTCACCAGAACGGCCAGGATCTTAACAGCCTGGCATACGTCATGGTCATTGAAAAGACCGGCATCACCTCGACTGGTCCTACCGGACCTATGACCGTAACCATGACTGCCTCCCGGGCCTGGGTTACCCAGAACGGCGGAGTCGAAGCCATAACAATCGTTGGAATAGCCGACGATGGTACTGCTGAAGTTCTGCCCACTTCGTTCGCCGGTTATGACCGCGATACGGATTACCCGATCTTCAAGGCAACCTCTGCCCACAGCCTGTCAGCATTCGGGCTTATCGCCGTAAAACCGTACACTGCGGTGGCGGCAGGGGCATCCGACGCTGCCCAGATGGCGCCAACCCAGGCTCCGTCAGCATCAGTACCGGTTACAAATACCTCTGGCGGACTACCGCTCCTGGGAATTGTCATTGTTGTCGCAGCTATTGTGATCTCCGGCATTGCACTGGTGTCCGTCAACAGGAGGAACAAGCGCAGGGATTAATGACTCCCTCCTCCCCCAGAGTATCTTTTTTACCCCCTCGTGGACAGGAAACCGTAACGGGTACGAAATATTACAACGGATGCTCCCTACCGCGTTCAATCCGTCACAGCAGCATGAAGTTCTGGTTTCCCTCAGTGAAATACCGGGGTAAACCTGCCAGAAGATACGGTAAAAATACATGAACACCGGTCTCCGGATCCCGGAATAGTCTGGTTGCAATCGCAAAACAGATCCGGGAGATGCGGACTCGCATGATGCATGATTTCCCATGAATCGAGTGTACGACTACTATGAACCATCGCCAGAATATCCTGATTCTTTGTATGATTTATGGAATCGGGATCGTAGCGATACTCGGAGGGCTGATGCTTTATCTGAATGCCGGTGCATCGACGACAATTATGCCGACTGAACCAATCCAGGCGTCTCCTGTGAATCAATCGTTCCAGGATGGAATGATCCGGGAGGGTATTCCCACCTATACTCTTTCTCTCTCGACAGTGGATGTATCCACGGGAGATTCCCTTGGAAACGTTTCGGTGTATCTCGATGGTGGTTCTGCAGGATTCACTTCGACACGGGGAATGATAGGGGTCCTGAATATCAGCCAGGTATCTGAAGGGCAGCACACAATCAGGGTGACAAAATCCGGTTATGAGGATTATACAAAAAGTGTTGTTGTCCCTTCCCTCTCTCCTGTCAAAATCAGCCTGCAGGCCCAACTGCTCGTCACCCTGCAGGAACCCGGCTCCCATAATACGAAGATTGATATCGTGTTTATCCCATCGAGCACGACGTACAACTGCGCCGACCAGGAGAAAATTTATACAACGCAGTATGTCACTGACAGAAGTGCATTCGTTACCGATGTCAACAGGATCGTTACGGAGTCACTTTTTACCCTGGACTCGGTTACCGATAAAACTGACCCTATACCCGGCGACTACAGAGATCGGTTCAATATCTATTATTATTATGACTCCACCCTCTTTGCGGATGCATTTGATGGATCTGCAGGAACGGTTCCGGAGAGTCTCTGGGAAAAGGCATCGTTTGCAGATATTGTCATAATCCTGTATCCCACGTATTATACACCGGATACCGGTGCGCCCTGCGAGCCGAATGGAGGTGTCCATCCCGGCACGGGCAGAATATGGATGAAGACTCCTGCCGATCAGAATGTTCTCTTCCTGCACGAGAGCGGGCACGCAATTTTCGGGCTCATCGATACCTACTGCGGCAGCACGGAATACTGGCAGAATGATCCCGATCCGAATGTCTGGTCGTCTGAGGCAGGTTGCGTGAAGGATGCAACCGCTCATTCGTGGGATCCTTCAGCATGCCGGAAAATCCAGCAGGTGAACCCGGCTTCCTGTACGAAACAGTTCTGGCGCTGGGACCCGGATCCGGATATTATGCGCGAGGGGTATTCCGGTACATTCGGAAAAGCATCAACACAGCGGATTACGTCGATCCTCAATACTATAGATTCAGGGGGAATGACTGCATGAAACCTTCATCCGGCGTCGTGATTATCTGTATCTGCCTGATCCTGTCCGGTCTCACGGGCATTGTTGCAGCAGATCCTGCACAGAACGAGAAACACGTAAGTATCTCGATGAACATCGATAATGAACAAATCACCATCAAGTCCACGGCATTATCGTATGGCTCAGCCCCTAATCTTTTCCCGACGCAAAACGGGTTTAAAGGGGAGCTTGTCGCTGCCGATGGATCGATTGTGAAAACATTCACGGTCTGGGATCCCCGGATCCAGTTCGGTGATGGTATTGCAGGTAATTCAAACGATCCCCTTATCCAGAACATCGTGGATCGCCAGGCTTCAGCAGATTTTGTCGTCACCCTCCCCTTCGACCGGACGGTCACCGGATTCCGGCTATATACTTCTGCAGGGGACCGGCTCCTCACATCGGTAAACCTGAAACCCCAAATCGACTCCTTCTTTACATCCTACCCCAATGATCCTGACAATCCTGCAAACTCCGGGTCAAATTCTCCGGTAATGGCAAATACTCTGCCGGCCAGCACTCCGGATCAGGATGCCTCATCATCAAAACAACTTCCGGGAATTATGGCCATCGGATCCGGTACTGTGCTGCTCCTTGGCGGGGGATTCGCGTCTGTCCGGTTTTTACGGAAGAAACCCAGGAGTGTTCTCATCGTTGATGACAACCGTGATCTTATCGAGGTGGTCACCGGCATGCTCAGGACCGGAGGGTATGCTACCCGGTCCGCCACCAGCGGCAAGGAGTGCCTCCGGGAACTCGAATCAGCAGTTCCTGATCTCATCCTGCTGGATATCGGGATGGAACCGATGGATGGATGGGAAACCCTCCGGCAGATCAAGAAAAACAAGGCGACCCGGGACATTCCCGTAATTATGCTTACTGCATGGAAGCTCACCCCACAGGATGTCGAGGAGTATGGCATATGCATAGAAGATTATATCATGAAACCGGTTACTTACCAGAGCCTGAAGGAAGCCATAATGCATGT
>JBAYMI010000068.1:0-9178 GCA_041663625.1 Methanoregula sp. | reverse complement strand
TGCGCTTCGATATACTTAAATCGTATAACTACACACATTGTAGAGCACACTGCGCCGATAGTGTAGTGGTTATCACTAGGCGTTGCCAACGCCTAAACCCGGGTTCGAGTCCCGGTCGGCGCATACTGCCTTGATGTTCAAGGCGCTGCGTTTTAATTTCATGTTTGACTAATCGCAAATTCAAAGCGATTTATATTTAAAATATCAAATTCATTTCAGTATAGTGAGATGTAAGTGCCAATTAAAATTGTCTTAGACGCATCGGTGCTAATAGATTTTGATACACCTAATGTAGATCTTGTAGACATATTTATAAAATTTATTAATGAGAATAAAAATATTCAAATTATTATGTCTGAAGTCAACTTTGATGAAGTTGAAAATGGCCGCCACTCAAAAATGAAAAGAAAACTGACAAACACGAGTAATTTTTCAATCAAACCATTAGACCAACCTGCATTTGATACATTTTCAACCAAAATTAAGAGAGAGATCAATCTTATTATCCAAGACAAAGATCGTGCTGTGTTATTCCAAGGTGTTCAGGAAAATGCAACCTTTATTTCTACTTCCGATACAGGCTTATATGAAAGAATTATAGAATATCGGCAAAGAAAGGGTATCCATAGTGATCAACAAATTAAACCAATAACTACAGTAGGTATTCTTGATATCATGTTTGAAACTGGATCAATTGATTCTAGCACATTTTTCGAAAAAAGTCTTGCGTTGTTCAAATTTAAGGAAATTGATAGTTTTTTCAAACAAATGGTTTCAACGCAGTTAAAAGTAGAAGGAGAGCGACGAGATCAACTGATTCAGAATAATATTGAAGTGCTTAAAGAACGATTTCAATTTTATAAGGATCCGCTTGTCGATGCCTATAGACAATTGAAAAGTGAAGGTAAGATAACAGTATGATCGATCCTGAAACTGAACAAGTATTGATCTCATTATTCCAAAATGAGATCAAATATTCAGCGGTGGCAAAAAAATTAAAAATCACTGAGGGGCAATTAGATGAATTAATTGATAATTATCATTGGATTCCACCTCTTGAGAAAATTCAGCAAATATGCAAATTAGAGAGAAAAACTATTTCGATTATCAATGAAGTAATTCAACAAGAAAAACTTGGAAGGTTGTATCATAAAAAACAGAAATGTTGTGAAGTTTCAATTAAGATTGATCCACGCTCTCCGAGAACAACCAACTATTTCATTCCATCATCGTTTGTTTCTCCAGTATTACAAGTGACTCAAAGAGATGTATGGGCCGAAAAATATGGATCTGTATTATTCGATGCTCATATTAAACCCACACATGCACATCATCCAAGATCTTATGATGACGGTTTCGAATACTTGATGCAAGGGAGGATTGCTCAATGATTGTAAAAATTAAAAATCAAAAAATTGAAAAAATCAACTTTGAGGTATTACCTAGGCCAACATCAAAAAAACAAGATGGTCCCGTGAATGTCACTATCAATATGAACATCAAGATTGATAATGTTTCAAAAATTGATCAAACAACCGCAAAAATTTTGGCAGTTTATTCTTGCAATATTGAAAATTTTGGTAATATTACTGTAAATTCACGAGTAATGTGTACCATGGATGATGTAGATAAGTTTATTTTAGCAATTCAAAATAAAAATGATAGGGATTTACCCCCAAATACAATTCCCTCGATAATTAACGCGATTTTCTATTTTATTATGCCACTTGTGATGCTAATGGCTGAAAAAGGCGGCATCCCCGTCCCATTGCCACCCATAATTACCGATGCTATTCAAAAGAAAGTGAAATCTCAAAAATCAACCCAAACAAAGGTTAAGAAAAAAAAATGAGAGATTAGTTTTTTCAATTCATTATTAATTATTTCAGATGCATCCGCTCAATTCCCTGATAATAGTTTTTCCAAAACTGTTTTGTTACATCATTTTCACGGCAGAGATCATCAGAGTCAGGTGCTTTGTTGAGCTTCGGGAAGGGCGTTCCATCTTCACGCGACCAGACCGTTAATTGTGTTCCTGGCATGAGCAATTCGACAGTATCCTATGTTACATCTGATTCTTTATCGGGTCTGCGCATTACATCAGTAAGTTCTTTTGACGCACCCCACATTCGGGTACGTGTAGCCCATACCATAGCGTAAAACAGGAGTTCGCCATCCGTCCAAGGTTCATCGCCATTACCGAATTGCTTAGTCATGTATTTCATGTGGTAATTGCGGATAGACTGAATAAATTCATCAGACCGCTTGGAAGTTACTTCAATGCCTCGGTCATATGAGCCGACCTGATACTTTTCACTCCAAAATCGTTTGATTTCCTGTTGCTCATAGTCGGAGAATTCTCGGAATACAACGAGGTGACAATGAGGGAATCCGGTTTCATGAGGTTCGAGAACCTAGACATAATTAATACCGGGATAACGGTTACGGAGGACGTTTAGGAACTTTGTCCGGGAGACTTTCTGGAGATCAATGCAGTCCAGCATGGTAAGGTCTTTTCTCGTGGCCTTACGGCTGTATGACCCGTCATTATACCGGGAGTGGGAGCCCTGATGGGTTGTCAGGGTGAACATGGTGACAATTCCCGGGTTATCCATCATCCAATCATCGAGAGTGTAGAACTTTGCCAGAATCGACTTCTGATAAATGTTCGTCCATCTGTGAATAAATGGGATTATAATGGATACTTCACCATCTTTGTTGTCCCTGTCAGCCTAAACTGATAATTCTTGTGGATATGATGTAGTTCCTGAAGGCTTCAGTTACCTTGCTGTGACTTATTCTATATGTGCCTAGAGAGGGACAGTAGCAAGCCCCCGCCTATTGGGGGGGCAGCCCCAGGCTCCCGTCACCTTTTTAAGAGGGTTCCCACCCATTCGGGGTCGCTCGGACGCTTTGTTGGGTCCTCGCTGGGTACTGACCTGATCAAAGAGTTATGGACAAGTAGGTGGGTAGCGCAAAACCCGCCGAGGCGTTTTGCGCGTAAGACCTCTCAAATGATGAGAATCTCCCGCCACTATTTTCAATGAGCCCGGTTTTCCAGAAAAAAATAATCAGACCTGTCCTTTCACTTCCAGATCTAGCTCCACGCCCCCGGTTGCTTCCACCACAAGATTATAGATAATCGCAACAACAGCGCCACCAATGAACCCGATTACTCCTCCGATAATGGTCATGATGCACAGGGCAACAAGACCTCCTGCAAACCCGAGTGCATGAGTCCCCATCACGGATCCCATACTGCTGACACCGACAGCGACAACGAATCCCATAAGGAATCCCCAGACAAGTCCGAAGAGCGCAAAGAACTTCCCGACACTGACAATCCCGAACTGTTTGATTGTATATGTTGCAGTTGCCATAGAAATTCATACTGGCACTAGCGCAAAATAGATAGCGATCTGTTACCGGGCTTACCAAGAATTTGATACCGGTTATGGTCCAGTTCTCCTCTTGTTTCGCGTTGTCAGGAAGTACGAAATATCCTGATCAGATCCCTGGATTTCTTTCCCGATCTGGCCGGAACTGTTATCATCCCCCATAGCCAAGGGACGGGTGAATACAATCCAATCCTGGAACAGAAAATCCAAAAGGATGTGTGGATGCTCGAAAAGCTCGATCTTTCAAAAACAGCGGATGATGACGGGTACGAGAAGACCCTTGAGGCATATAGCGATCGCCTCGGTGTTCTCCAGCGGACTCTCCGCGAGCAGAAGATCCCGGCAATGATCATAATCGAAGGCTGGAATGCATCCGGCATCACGATGGCAGTCCACGAGATCGTCCACGCCCTCGACCCCCGGGGGTATGCCCTGTACGCGATCGAGAAACCCACGGATGAAGAGCGGGCCCGGCCATTCCTCTGGAGGTTCTGGCTCCGGACACCGCCAAAAGGCCGCATTTCCCTCTTTGCCAGGAGCTGGTACAGCCGGGCAATCTCCGAGGAGATGCAGAAGCATACCTGGGAGAAGTCCCTCAAAGTCCGGGTCAGCCAGATCAATAATTTCGAGCGGCAGTTGTCCGATGACGGGACCATTATTCTGAAATTCTTTTTGCACATCACCAAAGAGGAGCAGAAGGCAAGGCTTGAGGAGCGGGAGAGAAACCCGCTCACCGCATGGCTGGTGACGCCCTCCATCTGGAATATCCACCGGCATTACGATGACTCGTTCCCGGTCATTGACGGGTTTATTGAGAAGACCCACACCGATTATGCACCGTGGACGCTTGTCGAGGCCACCGACAGGAAGTATGCGATCCTGAAAGTGTATGCAGCAATTATCAGGACGCTTGAGAAGCGATGCGAAACCGCCGGTGATGGGAAGCCGAAAAAGCAGAAGGATAAGGAGATTGTTAAGCCAAAGAAGAACCCGGTCAGGCGCCACTCCCGCCCGGATAAGATCTTCACCCGGGAAGAACTCCAGGAGACCCTGAGCCAGCTCCAGGTTGAGATGCTCGAAATGCACTACCATCTCTTCAAGCGCAAAATCCCGCTGATTGTTGTGTATGAAGGATGGGACGCAGCTGGGAAAGGAGGGAACATCACCCGGGTCACGCGGTTCATGAACCCGCTCGGGTATTATGTAGTCCCCGTTGCCGCACCCGCCGGGCACGAGAATGACTACCATTACCTGCGGCGATTTATCAAATACTTCCCGACCCGGGGCGACATCGCAATCTTCGACCGGAGCTGGTACGGCCGGGTGCTGGTCGAGAGGGTGGAGAAGTTCTGCCCCGAATCTGACTGGCAGCGGGCATACCAGGAGATCAATGAAATAGAGGAAGAGTTCGTCTCCTCATCCGGAGGCGGAATTGTCAAGTTCTGGCTCGAGATCAGCAAGGATGAGCAGCTCAAACGGTTCCAGCAGCGGGCAAGCGACCCCGTTAAGGTGTACAAGATCACGGACGAGGACTGGCGGAACCGGGAGAAGTGGGACCAGTACGCTGAGGCTATCGACGAGATGCTTGCCCGGACCAGCACTGAAATCGCCCCCTGGACCATTGTCGAGTCCGATGACAAATGGTTTGCCCGGGTCAAGGCTATCAGGACTATCATCGCAGCGGCCCGGGCATTACTCTGATCCGTGTACGGGGAGAAATCCGGTGCCCCGGCATCATGGGTAATCATAACTTGGGTTTAATGCACAGAAGGGAAAAAACGGTGCGCGAGGGGAACTAATTTCCCCGGTATTTTTGATATGAACCTGCGAACTCTTCAAGATCCATCTCAAGATCTTCGCGGATTATTTTCCTCAGAAGCCCTTTTGGGATATCCTCTCCGCTGTGGACAGGTACTGTTGTATATCTCCCGTCATCAGATTTCATCCGTACGTGTGATCCTTTCGTGCGGATACGGGTAAATCCGGTTGTCTCAAGGAAGGCAACGAGATCTTTTCCTTTGATAACCGGAAGCATTACGCACCCTGGTTAACCTCGACCTCACGGAATCCCACAAAAGTATTCATCTGTTCCGGTTGTGAATCTTCCATACAGAGTTCAATGACTTCCTTAATGCGGGCAAGCGCTTCATCAATGGTCCTGCCGTATGAATGACATCCCTTGAAAAGGGGACAGGAGACAATAAATATCCCGTCTTCATCGGTCTCGATAATGATGGGAGCATGGAGCGTTTTCATACACAATCCATCAGTATTCATGCGTTAATTCTTTTTTGCTGATATTCAAAGGATAAATCCGGGCAGGCCATAACAACGAGAGAAATTTGTCGATCTTATCCCGGATAATTCCCCGATTATCTGACGCCACACCCGTCACAATAATTCAATTGTATTGTCAGCGAAGAGCAGTCTGCTCTTAAGATTGCGGAGCAGTCCGGTCTTCCGTGATCCGGCCATCCAGTGCAGTCACGAACCGCAGGCCGGTACATGCCGTGGCAACCAGTTCTTCCATCCCCATCTGCTGCTCCAGTTCCTTAACCTCTTCGAGCACCGCTGCCGTTGCCGGCATCTTCGGAACTGCCCGGCACGCGAGATCACCCGGTTTTGCCTCAAAGGTGCCGATCCTGCGGGCGATCGTGATCGTCTCTTCCTTGTCGTAGGTGATGAGCGGGCGGAGGATGGGGACACTCGCCGCATCGGCAATGACGCCGAGGTTCGCGAGCGTCTGCGATGCCACCTGCCCGAGGTTCTCGCCCGTGACCACGGCAAGGGCGCCCTCGTGGGCCATCATACGGCCTGCCACCATCTGCATGAACCGCTTGCAGATCACGCAGCGGTACCGCGGAGGAACCTTCACCTGGCTCATCCGGTCAAAGAGCGGCTCGTTGTTCGCAATCACCAGAGACGCCGGGTTGCCGGAGCACCAGAGCGAGAGCTTCCGGTGGTTGTCGATCGCAGCGGCAGTGACATCCGTACCGGCCCAGCGCCCGGCATCGAGATACAGGTGCGTGATCTCGCAGCCCCGTTTCATTGCCAGCCACGAGGCCACGGGAGAGTCGATGCCCGCGGAGAGCAGGACCAGCACCCGGCCCTGCGTGCCCCAGGGCAACCCGCCCGGCCCCGGGATACGTTTGTCATATACCAGACCGCCGAAATCCCGGACCTCGACGAAGACCTCGTACTCCGGTTCGTCGAGATCCACGGTGAGTCCCGGGATGTTATCGTAGATATGCGACCCGACCTCCATCCCCAGTTCCTGGCTGTTAAGGCCGGTTTTGTACTGGCGCTTGGCACGGACGGCAAAACTCATGCCGGCAGAGAGACGGGGTAATGCAAGGGAGAGTCCTGCCGCACTGAGTGCTGCCAGATCTGCGGTGGTCCGGATACAGATGCTGACATCCACGATGCCGAAGATCCGCGAGACGATAGCTGCAACCTGTTCCGGCTCGCCGCCATAGATCAGGATCCTTCCCCGGGGCGTCTCGTACTTGCAGGTAAGGCCGGCAGCGGCAAGGGCTTTACGGATATTTCTCAGGAGCATACCGATAAAATGGCGTTTCACCGGCTCGCTCTTTAAGAAGAGTTCCCCGTACCGCGCCATGACGAGAATGTTCCCGGCATATTCTGCATTCCCTGCTGCCATACTCCCTGAACTATTGCCATTCATGAGTGATAACCATTCGTGGTATCTTTGCCGGAATACCGTCCTCTCCCGCCGATCCATTCCGGCCCGGTATGCAGTTTTCCCCCCTGCACAGCGAAATCATTTAATCACGGGAGGGAATAGTGTACTGAAATGGCGAAGAAGGCGACAAAAAAAGAGGAAGAGGCGCCGCTCAAGTTGTTCTACATCTTTTACAACCAGGAGCGATGGGACAACTGGCTCAAAACCCTTGCAGAATCGAGTTTTGAAGTTGATCCGAAGAGCGAGGAGATGCCCGAAGGGTTCCGGATCCTTGACGGGTTCTCGGTGGATATCACGATCGAGGTCCTGAAGATCGTCAAGCTCTACCAGAACAAGCGGTTCTCCCGCGATGAGGCCATGGACAAACTTGCCGCCGTAGAGGTAATTGTCATGTCAACCTCCCAGAATCCGGACCTCGAGGAGCTGGTCGGGATCCTGCAGCTGCCCAAGCTTGCGCTCTTTGCCGGCGTCAGGAAATACCTGTCCGGAGAATTTGACAAGGACATCAAGACCCTGGTCAAGAAAGGCAAGGACCAGATCGGCAAGGAGGACATGGAAGCCGCGCTTGAAACCGCCTCGAATATTGCCGCTGCGGTTATTGACGGCGCTGCCTGCTGCGGGAAATATGTCAAGGATGATCTCGAGAACCCGACCCTCTTTGACGAATGGCTCATCGAATGCGAGCGCATGAACGAGGGAATGACCTCGCTCAAGAACTTCGATGAGTCCACGGGAGACGACGATTGATCGCTGACCGGGCACGGTTCCGTAACGCAAAGAAACTTGAGCGGCTCGCCGGCTATCGCCTTCCCGAAATGGCGTTCTCGGGCAACATGCTCGAGACCTTATCCTCGCGCCTCAACTATGATTCCCTTGACTTCGGGGTCAGGGACCAGATCCTCGCATTTTTCAATGATTTTCTGCGCTGCTCCTGCAAGGATTCCCCGCTCTGCGGCTGCCCGGAGAAGAAGTTTGCCATGAAAGTGATCGAGCTCCGCGAGAACGGCCTCGATCACCGGCAGATCGCCTCATACCTGCTGGACGAGTACGGCATCGAGGTCTTTCCGGCGGACATCCTCTCATTCATGGAGGATACCGTCCATGTACTGGAAGCAACGTCAGATGTGGCGCGCCTGCAGGGCCGTGATGCCCTTGCAAAAAAGACCGCCGAGCACATCCATCTTATCGAACGATAAAGGACGCCTCTTCGTTACCGGGCCGCTGTCCAGGGTAAAGAAATCCGGTCCGGGATCCGTGTGCCGGTGGAGCAGTACCGGATCCGGTCCTGACAAAGAACGTGTAACCGGTTCCCGCCTCCCGGTTCAGATCGCCTCTTTTGTATCCATCGTGACTTTCGCATGACAGCGGGGGCAGGGCACCTTGACCGGGCGCCGGGATCGCTGGAGCGAGTTGAGGCGTATTCCCATGTAGGTCCATGCATGGCTGCACCGGTGGCAGGTCACACGGCAGCTGGTGTACTGGCATTCCATGATCAGACAACGGAATGATCAGCGTATTAAGAAGCGGGAGGGGCAGGGTGAAAGTGAGAATTTACGGATCGCAGGCGTGATCCACCAGCAGGGTTTCAGCCAGCGTTTCCCTCCCGTGTCCATCTCCTGCTGATGAGCAGGGAGCCTTCATCACGCTGCGACTCGGCCTGCCCGATCAGTTTCCGGAGCATGCATGACGTCACAAATCTGCCGCTCATGGCATGGATCGTTCTCCTTCCGGTATCCGGATCCGTCTCGAATGCCAGGATGAAATCCTTGCTCTCTGCCATTGCAGTTCCCAGCAGTCCAGGCAGCAGGTCAGCCAGCGGTCTGCTGCGCCCGTCCTTTCGCTTCTTTACCGGTGCCATACGGGAAGATAACCGGCTGTCGGGTAATAATGCTTGTGTGAACAGACAGATCAGATGGGATACCACAGAGCGGACTCCGACTATCAACCCATCCCTTTGCAGCAGGTATTCCGGTTGAGGCATGACGGGAATGCAGTTCCCTCACGGGGGGGAATCAGCACTGTTTTTATATCCTGCTATCAACGCGTTTTGACCGGCAATGGTAAAATCAGGCATACT
>JBAYMI010000067.1:0-9222 GCA_041663625.1 Methanoregula sp. | reverse complement strand
GGAGGAGAAATTTATCAGGCCCAGGTGATCAGGAACTTCTTTGACTGCATCACCGGCACGGACCGGAACCTGACCCGGATTTTTATGTGCGTCATGAGCCTTGCAAAACTCCGCATGGAATCCCCCGAGAAGATGGCTTCTCTCACCGACCAGCTCAAGAAGAGCAAGATCCATAAGGAACTCTCGGTCGACATCCTGGACTACATGTGCGATGCTGCAAACCAGCTCGAACTCACCAGCGTCAAGACCGCGTTCGGGGTCAAGGATATCCAGGAAGTTGCGCAGGACTTCACCGGCATCAGCATGGACAGCCTGTAACCGGGCTGGGAATATTTTTTTTAAATAACACAAAGTTGACTGTTGGTAAATTAAAAAGAATTGTCTCGATTAGACTCAAACAAAATCATCTTATCGTATTTTGGAGCGATACTCCTCCCATGATGGGGCAGTTGCTTCGCCATCTTCACACATTGTAGGTTCTTGATTTGGAGTGAATTTGGAAATATGAGATATATTTTGATCCCGAGGAGATTCGGAGAGGGGGGTTGGCTCTGGAATTAGTTCTGCTTTAAGCTCTTTGATCTGATTTTTTATTTTTGTCGCTGCCGCAGAACGACTGTAACTCCAGATTATTGCGATGATTATTACCAATATCCCGAATACCCAGATTAATCCGATCAATCCTACTATTAGGAGTAAAATAGGGCCCGTTTGACCCGTTGCTTCGAGTTCGTCAATTTTTGTAGCGATCTTCGCGGAAATCACATTATTGTGACGCTCTAAAGATTGGTTTGAGGATAGTTCAGGTATGGGTGTGGCCGCACCGCACGAATTACAAAATTTTGCATCGTCTTTATTTTCAGCCCCACATTTTTGACAGAACATAGATCTAAAAATATGTGTGAGAAATCTTAAACTTTGTTTTTTATTTTTAGGTCACATATTTCGGTCACATAAGAACCCATTCAATTCTTTCATCCTCGTGCTTGCGATTCCATCCCACCCCATTACACATGAGGTTGACACAACCGGGTCGAATACAAGCGTTTTATCCAATCGACCCTTGCGGATGCAACAGTTGCTTCATCTCGGGTCGCACATGGGCAAGGCGGTTTATAGGAGATGATGAAGTCCTACAACTCACATCAAGTAACTCTCCGCTGCATGTGATTTTCCCCTCACGATTTTGTGCAATCCTTTATATGTGACTGAAAATCCTAAAAGTGGAGAGGAGCCACATTTTTTATGATTCTCAATTCAGGAATCATTTAGAAATACTATTTTTTTGATCCTGAAATTGCTGATTTACCCACGTTACTACAACGTCGGCCTTATTCAACGCATTTTCATATCCTTTTTTGGTAATCGGTGGATAGTTATCTGGATAACGAGTCTTTAATGTATTTTCTGTAAGTGAGGTTTTTGCACCAAATGAAAAGGGAAACTTAAATGGAAACAGTCTTTTATCGTAAGTATATTCTTGAAGTACCGCATTTTTTATTTCATCTGGTATCGCAATTCCATTTTTTTCTAATTCATCAATTAAATCTCCTAACACATGTCCATGTTTATACTTCCCCAGTTTCAGTATCATTACGGTTTTTAGGGAATATTCAACAGATCTACTGCAAAGATAACAACGATCTTCATATCGAATTTTTTCAGAATCGGGTGCGGATTTAACTAACTCTAAATTGCTTATAGATCTTGCCATCCATTCTTCTGCATTATTTTCGGAAATCCATTTTTCATTCCGTTCTTTAATCCGTTCTTTTTTCATCTACTCCTCCTATGGTGAAATAAATTAATGAGAATTATCAAAAGATAGTTTGGATAGATAATGTCAATTGCGATGCTTCCCCCTCCCTGCTTTGCAGGGAGTCGGCGCGACACCTCGTCGGGTCGCGCCTGGGCAAGGTTCTGGATCATTTTTGAAAACCGGTAAGTGCGTAGCGCAAAACCCGCCAGGCGTTTTGCGCGTAAGGCATCGCAACACAAAAGGCATACTCGATTAATTTTTCACAACCAAAGTCTGCTCAACAAAATTCAGGCAAGGTCCGGTTGATCCGGATCAGCATTTCAATCGCGATCATGATCGCGACAACTATTTTTTGCTCTGTAGAAATGATATTTCACGATAGAGAATAGGTGCGAGATAGACCACAAGATCTAAGGAATGGTGTCTCCTTATTTTGTTATGTTCAGTAACCATAAGGAGACAATTAAGAGTTCGTCAGGCCGGTTTATCAGTTTTATCGAACATGCATTCTCGCTGGTACGATCATCCCATCTCCCCTTGTATTCCAGCAAATATTCGAGAAGAGATTATACCCAGCACCAACTTCTGACCATCCTTCTCTTCAAAGAATATCGCAAGGAAGATTATCGTACGGTGATCTGGGATCTCGAAGAGATGGATCGTATCCGGGAAGTACTCCAACTAAAATCAATCCCCCACTTCACCACGCTTCAGAAATTCCTCGATCGGATCAAATCGATCTATTTCGATATACTCTTAAAAAGCACCCTGAAAATATTCTATTCTCCCGATGATACGATTCCGATTACTGCCATCGATTCATCTGGATTTACCAGTGGATATTGTAGTCATTATTACTCATTCAGAACCGGGAAGATCAGAAAACATTTCCTTAAAACCACGATTGTTGTCGATATCGATCAACAGGTTATCACCGGATTCATGATATCGAAAAGCCGGGTTCATGATTCCCAACATGCGTTCCCTCTTCTGAAAAAATGTCATAAACTCCATAAATCCGAATGCTATCTCATGGACCGCGGTTATGATTCCGAGAAAATGCACCGGTTTATTCGGGAAACTCTAAAGGCAGACTCGATCATTCCTGCCCGATCTCATCACTACTCCAAAAATGTCTGGGGAAAATATCGGAAAGAGATGACAGATAATTTCGATTTTGTCAGGTATCGAAAACGGTTCCTGGTTGAGACTAAATTCTCTGTCTTAAAAAGAAGATTTGGGGCTGACCTGAAATCCCGGATTTTCCAGATCCAGAAGAAGGAAATCTCTTGCAAGATCATCCTCGCTAACCTTGACAGGTTTATACAACTCATCCGGATAGAGGTTTTCTACAGAGCACTATTTTTCAAGCAAGGTCCGGCAAAAAAATTTCACTCATAGTCTGCTGAATTTTTTTTAATCAAGGTCTGCTCAATAAATTTCAAGCAGGGTCTGGTTGTTTTCCCGGATTTCTTCACGACTGATGAGAATTTTCCTGATGCAGGTTCATAAAGATCTGTTTAACATTTCACAACCAAGGTCCGGCAAAAAATTTTCAAGCAAAGTCTGCTCTGAAAAATTTTGGCAAGGTCCGGTTGATCCGGATCCGGTTTTTAATCGCGATCGGTTTTGCGTTTAAAAAAAATCTGGTAGGGTCCGGATAAAAAAATTCAGATCGTATCCGGTTATTTTTCTCTGCCAAACCCTGGCCCGATCATTCTGTACCCACGCAACCCCTCCTCCCCCAAAATGCCCGCACCCACTCACAATTACGACGTAAAAATCACCAATTTTTACTCAAAATCCGGAAGGGGCAAGGGGGGGTCGCGTGGGTACAAAAATATTTTTGCGGCCCGGGCCGCCCGGCCGGAACCGGATAATTACGAGAGTAATTCTCCGGGCATCCCCGGATCCGGACCGGATGATCGTACCCATGCGACCCCCCCACTGCGGAAAAAACCGAAGCCCCGGGCTCACCGAATCACGGCCACCAGAACAGGAACCATTCGCCCGGCACCTTCAAAACCGGGACAAGATCAAAAAAAGGGTTACTCCATCCCCATAGATTTCTTGTAATCGCTCAGGAGCCGGACGATCATCCTGCGGTGCTCGCCCAGCGCTTCCTCGTCATCCTCTGAAGTGATGAGCGCTACCACGTAGATGAGGATAAGGGCATTGTCGAGTTCGAACGTTCCCTGATCTTCGATCTTCTCTTGGGGCAGGTTGATCGCTGTATAGGAGTACTCACCGGGGGTGAACGCAACCGAGAGGTCGGCCGTGACCTGCGAGTTATTCCGGTCATCGGCATTGGCACGGAGGATGGCAAGCGCTTTTTTCAGCGCTGCATTGGCGGGACTGTCAGGAATTAAGGCAATAGCATTGGTACATTCCCGGCTTGCGTTCTCGTACAGGCCGAACTTGAAAGCAAGGAATGCGGATGCGATCTCGTGGGCGGTTGCCGGGGTGAATGCCGGGTAGTGTGCTCTCATCTTTCCGATATAAGCATCAAGATATTTTTCCATCTGGTCAGTCCTCCGTTGTAAAAACCCGGGTTGTCCCGGGGTGTCCGGATCCCACCGGAATCTTCCGGGATCTGCTGCGGTACAGGAACCAACCGGTTCCCCCCGACAGGCTTACCGGATAATAATGTGAACCGGTCTCTCATGAACATATCCATGGGGACCGGAGAGGGGGATGTATGTAACCGGGAGTATCAATGGTTTTTATCAGGAAAGAAGCACCAATAGTTCACTGACGGTATGGGTGCAATAATATTTTCTGATGTGCACGCTGATGCAGATGCGATCGGAGCGCTTGCGTCCTGCATTCGTACACCGGTATTCCGGCAGACCTTCGGGCCGATAGATGTCATCGTCAATCTGGGGGACCTCCTTCACCGGGGGAGCCGCCCGCAGGAGACGCTTGAGAAGATCCATACGCTCTCCCAGGAGTTCCGGCTGGTATCGGTGATGGGCAACCATGACCATGCCTATCTCAATGGTATCCTCGTGAGCGGGAGCGATGCGGCGAGCACCTACCGGCACGAGCAGCTCCGCGACTCCCCGCTCCTCTCTATCTTCGATGCCATGCCCATGGAATGGGAGGACCAGGGGATGCTCTATGTGCATGGCGGCCCGCTGGAGCTGGGCACCCAGACCCTCCGGCTCAAGTGCTGGCAGCGCCTCTCCCACCAGAGCGGGGATTTTTTCACCGGCTACCACTATACGGCCCAGATGGCATTCGATGCCCTCGCAGAGCGCGGTCTTACCCATATGGCCTGCGGCCACCAGCACGAACACATCTGCTGCCGTAAGACTCCTGAGGGGATTGTCGAGCAGGAACTGGATTATATCCCCCTGATGATATCCGATGGCGGGAAGGATTTCCATCTGGAAGTTGCACGTATCCCGCTTGACTGCCCGACCCTCTTCCGGCTCGGCGGCTGTCACGGCGATGCACCGGAATTTGCCTATGCGGATTGTTCGACCTTCTCGTTTATCCGGCTCATCCTGGATGCATGAACTGCTCTTTTCCCGGGTCCTGGACATGCGACAGTTTACCGTCGTGAATCGTTGTATCTCACCAAATTGCGCTGCATTTTCGTGTTGCATATAAAGTCAGACGCGTATTTTCCTGTATTTTGAGATATATTTATAAATCGTGACCACAAAGTAGTAATTATGCCTCGTGCAGGAGAGGGACGATCGATCCGGATCGATCCTGATGTGTATGAGGCGCTTCTCACCCTGAAATGTGGGAATATGACGTTCTCTGACGTCATAGCAAAAATGCTTCAGGACTGCTATGGCTGGTCGGATAATTTTCCCGCCGGCCAGAAGGATCTGGAGGATTTCATCGAGATGCCGGCCCGGTAAACCGGGACGTCCCGGCGCATAAGCGCAGACTTAACGTGAACTGCAGGGAACCGGGCGCGAATCCATGGCCATACCAGAAAATGCTGGTATTTACGGGGATCCGCTCGACCTGCGGCCGGCACCTGCCGATGACATGCTCTGCGGTCTTGGGGAATCCGAGAATGAAACCTGAATCAACGATCTCCCTGCCATCCACATACCCTCACGATGGCGCCGGATCGTTCATCTGAAGTTGCACGTTTCCCTCACTCATCCCCATAATTTTTTCCCTGAGTTCAAGGAGCAGTTCGGGGATGCGGTCCGAGGTTTTTGCACGCCATTCTTGCAGTTCGGCGAGTGCCTGTTTCTCTTTTACAAGCATTGCGAGAATCTGCGTTTTTTCGCGCTCCAGGGACTGCATCTTCGTGATCAGGGGGTGGGTTGAAAGAGCGGCTTCAGCCTTTCTGCAGTTCTCTTCCAGTTCCTTAAGGACCGAGCCGGCAGTGCAGATATCCCCGCGGAACCCGGCCGTATCGGAAAAGAGCGCACGCTCTTCCTTGTTTTTCAGGAGGACTTCACCGGAACTGATCATCCGCTCTGCAACCGGGCAGGCTGCCGTAAGTGCAGCATCCAGCTGCTCCCGGTCCGGGATATCGTGGTCGGAGAGCAGTTCCATGGCAGTGTTCAGGATGCTAATCTCGGTCGGGTGACGCTGCCTGGAGGCAATCTTCTCTGCTTTCCGGAAGACGTGCGAGGCGGTCATGGAGAGTGCCGAGTACGTCCTGACCACCTCGTCACGCTGCCGGGCAAGATCGGCGATCGCGTTTTTCTGTGCATCGATCTCGCTCATGCGGGGATCCTGCGGCAGGGCGCCGAGTTCCTGTACGATTGCGGCAGACCGGCTCTCCAGTTCTGCAATACGGGCATGGGCGCGCTGGAGTTTCTCATCCGATTTGCCGTAATCCATCCGGAGATTGATGACCTCATCGAAGAGCCGCCGCGCTGCCTCCACTTCGTCCATCTCTTTCCGGTACGCGGCGATCAGCGGGTTGATGGTGTTGATACCGTGCCCGATCTCATCGATCCCCGTCCGTACCGTTTTCATCTCCTCGGGAAAGATGGCCTGGAGGTATCTCCCCTGCCCGCGTGTGCTGTTGATGCAGCTCTTCGCGCACTCGACTGCGACTGCATAAAACTCCTCAGGATCTTCCGGCAGATCCCTGGCCAGGGAACCTTTCATTGCCTTGACAAACTGCGGCAGGGAGTTCTTTGCAATGGTCTTGAGTTTGGGGTGAATGGCCGGATCATGTTCGGTACCGGCAATGTTGTTGATGGTGAGGTGGAGGCCCGCGATGCCGTTTTTTATCATGTCCATCGGCTCTCTGGTACCGGCAACAAGGGATTCTTTTGCTGAACTCTCCCGTCCGGTCAGCCAGGCCGGGACGGCATCAAAGGCAATGTCCTCGGGGACGGGTTTTTTCGTACTGAAGATCTTCTTCAAAAAATTATGCATTCACATCCTCTCCTTTGAGCAATACTCCGTGACACCCGTGCATGATGATCCCTCTCAATCGTTCAGGGAGATCTGGCGCAGGCGCTTCTCGCCATCGATCTCTTTCAACACCTGGACAACTGCGGGGGGAACGAGTTTTTTCCACGGTTCCCCCTGCAGAATTCTCCGGCGGATCTCCGTGCCGCACAGGAGTTCCCGTTCATACATGGCCGGGGACTGGACGTTCACCCCGGCTTCCTGGAAGAGCCGGACAACGAGCGGATTTGAGGAGTAGCAGACATCGAAGGGCGGGGCCATGGACCGGACATGGGCAACCCAGAGCGCGTTCCTCTGGACATCTTCAATCGGGATGACATAATACGGGCATTCGAGCGAGGCTAGAGAGCGGGTGATCATGAGCACCCGCTCACCGGCCGTGAAGGGGTTGTCGACGTGGTGAGACAACTGCGCGCTCCCGATACCAATGATGATCTCATCAACCTTGCCCGCAATGTGTTCGAGCACGGTCTGGTGCCCGTTGTGGAATGGCTGGAATCTCCCTACATAGAACCCGCGTTTCATGATCCTGCTCCTCCCCCTGCGCCGAGATTTGCAATCCGCGCAGCAAACGCCCCCCCTGTGAACCCGGCATCGATGTTGACAACCGCGATGACCGAGCAGGACTGGAGCATGCTCGCAAGCGCTGCCCGCCCCTCTCCCATGTACCCGTAGCCCACGCTGACGGGAATACCGACGACCGGTTTGTCTACGAGCCCTGCAACAACGGCAGGGAGTGTCCCTTCCCGTCCCGCGCAGACCACAAAAACGTGTGCGCCGAGCAGCGGCTTGAGCGCGGGGAAGAGGCGGTGGATGCCGGCAGCGCCGACATCGTAAGCGGTCCGCACCTCGCACCCCATCTCCTCGGCAATGATCCGCGCCTCTTCCGCAACCCGGATATCGGATGTACCTGCCGTAATGATCCCGACAATTCCCCCGGTCCGCTTCGGTGCCGGGCCATTGCCCGCAACAAGGACGCGCCCCGCTTCACGGTAGTCGACCGCGAGGCCGGCCTTTCCTGCCGCATTACGGATACCGGCCGCCTGATCAGCACTGACCCGGGTCACAACGCAGCGTCCTGCTGCGGTGGCATGGCGGATGACGATCTCCGCCAGGTGGAGGGGATCTTTTCCCTCGGCCAGGACAACTTCCGGCATGCCGCAGCGGACGCCGCGCCCGAGATCGATACAGGCAAAATCGCCGATCCGGTCAAGGCGCAGGCCCTCGATGGCTTCTGCGGCAGACTCAAGCGTGATTCTGCCGCCCCGGTATTGTTCGAGAAGATCCTGTAACTGCTGGTTTGCCGGCATGGTAGTAATAATAAGTTATTGACCGGCGTATTATAATACGTTCATTGTCATGTCGTATCTCGTCTACATCGCACTCTTCGGAACCGCAGCCGTGATCTTCCTCTGGCTGCGCGACGCACGGATATTCTACCGGACCGGTTTCCGCGGGTACCGGAAGGCGGCCTACTGGGGGGTTCTTTATACCGCGCTCGCGCTGCTGGGGCTCGAGATCGCAAGGTACGTGACGGATTTCGAGATCCTCGGTCTCGGCCTGATCCTTGCCGGCATCTACCTGCAGACCAGCCGGAAGAAGGAGAATGTCTGGAAGAACGAGGATACGCTGGCCCGTTTCCTTGGCAGCGTACCCATAAACAGGACGAACAAGAAATAATGTGATAACAACAGATCTAATAAGAGGGATTTTTCACCATGCTCCAGAAACCACGAGGAACCAGGGACTTTTTACCGGATGAGATGGAGGCAAGGCGCGCTGTCGAATGGCGCCTGCGGGAGGTTGCGCGGCGCTGGGGCTACCGCGAGGTCTGCACCCCGGAGTTCGAGGATCTCGAACTCTTCACCATGCGTTCCGGTGAAGGGATCATCGGGGAGATGTACGTCTTCGAGGACAAGGGCGGCCGGAAGCTCGCCCTGCGCCCCGAGATCACGGCAGCGGTCATCCGAATGTACATCAACGAGGCGAAGGTTGCCCCCAAGCCCCTCCGGTGGTGCTACTATGCCGACTGCTTCCGGTACGAGCGGCCGCAGAAGGGC
>JBAYMI010000066.1:0-9373 GCA_041663625.1 Methanoregula sp. | reverse complement strand
CGCAAACAGCATAATCGGATATGGCACCACAACCAGTTATGGATTAACAAAAACAGACGAAACATTAGTCAGATCGCATACCGTCCGATTGGACGGCCTTTCCTCATTCACAACCTACCATTACCGGATCACATCGACAATGAATGACGGGCAATCTACTAGTAGTTCCGATGCCACCTTCAAAACCACCCATCCCACCGGGGAAACCATCTCCACGAAAAACGCAGGAACGACCGTTACCGGTGTCACTACCACAACCGTTGCAGGCGTCCAGCAGGTCAGTGTCAACAAGTCGACAACCTCGGGGACAACCACGGTTGAAGGAAACTCGGTCACGGTCACGAACCCGGGGAACGGCTGGTCCTCGCTGAAATATTCCGGAACAACGGTTGTTGATGACGGGAAGGATATCAGTATCAACGGGATCCAGAACGTTGTTATGGAGAGCGAGGAGGTCACTGCGGATCTCGGCGGGAATATCGGCACCGCCAGTGCCCAGATCGATGTCGCCCTGTCCCAGCTCGTCTCCGGAGTCACAATCCAGCAGAATATCATCCAGGGTGCAACAACATCCGTTGCCAGCGCCTTCCAGCTTGCAGCGGCCAGCAGCAACCTCGATATCAAATCCGTTGCGTATACGGTTGAATTCAAAAATACCGCAGACCTGAATGCAAACCTGGGCGCTGCCGGGGTTACTCTTAACCTGGGTGTCGATCAGGCCTGGGTCGAAGCAAATGGCGGCCGGAGCAACATCAAGATCCTGCGGTTTGCTGAGGATGGAACCAAGGAGGTTCTCAGCACCACCTATACCAGCAGCTCGGACACCACCGATTATTTCAAGGCACTATCACCCCACGGGCTCTCGACCTTTGGCATGACCGCCGTTGCTTCTACCACGGGTGGCGGAGGAGGGGGAGATACCGGAGGGGGAAGCAGCGAGACAAGCAGCAGCAGTGCCAGTGCCAGCAGTATCCGGAGTGGAGGCAGCAGCAGCGACCGGGGGGTATCGGGAGCCCGCTCCGCGGTTGAGCAGGCCGTAGCCCCGGTGGTGGAACAGATCAACGAGTTCCTCGCACCGTTCCAGGAGACCGGGACAACAACCCAGCCCATCTCGGTCGCAGGGCTGACGGCAAAAACCGGCCCGGCAGGGAACCAGGAGATCCGGCTCGATACCGCGCTCGCGAGGCAGTCAGGAGCAACGGTCACGCTCACGAACAACGTGATCACCATCGGCCAGCCGGGATTCATCCTGACGGTGATAACCGGCGAGACGGCAGTAGAAGAAAAGGGTATAGTATCCGGCACCATCCAGAGCGTGGAGTTGCGCACTACTCCCGCATCTGCACAAACCGGCAGCGGCACGGTCTCCTTCTCGCTCGAAACATTCCTGTCTGCACTTCCGGAAAATGCCGCAATCACCACGAGTATCTCCGAAAACGTGAATCCGGACATACTGGACGCATTCCACTCCGCTGCACGGGCCAATAACCTGCAGATCGAATCTGTCGCGTACAGCGTTGTTGTCGGGAAGACCAGCCTTGCAGCAACCGGGCCGGCAACCGTCACCCTGACCATTCCCCCCGGGTGGGTTATGGATCATGGGGGAATCCCATCGATAGGGGTGGCACATCTCTCTGATGACGGAACCTCCGATCTGCTCGTAACAGAATATACCGGCACCGATGATACGGGTAACCTGATCTTCCAGGCACCATCACCGGAAGGGTTGTCAGCGTTCGGCCTGGTCAGCCTGAGAAACCAGACAGGCACGGCACCGGCATCAGGGACATACCCCTCGACGGAGAGAATTTCCGCGGATTCCGGAGGCATCGGGCGGTTTATTGCAGACAATATCGTCCTGGTAATCGTGATATTGATGGCCCTGCTGACCATGGGGGTCGGTATCCTCCTGTACGAGATCAGGTCAGATAACAGGAAGCGGCTCAGGAAGAAAGAACCGTGAAGTGGAGAAGACCATAACAATTCATTCTCATTTTTCCCTTGTGCCGTTGTGGGTATTCCTGTCAGCCATCTCCACAAGGATATGCTGGAACGCGGATTTGAACTCATCCAGCTTCTGCCGGATATATTTTTTCCCGGACTCGGTCGGAACATACACTTTTGATTTCCCGACAGTACTCACAGAAAGGTACCCCTCCTTCTGGAGTGCATACAACAGCATATAGATACGTGCCTTGGGAACCGCTATGTTGTAGCGACCCTGGATTTCCTGCAGGATGTCATTGCCGGACCTCGGTTTTTCAAGAAGCGAGAGAACCACCGGTTCCAGCACCTTTTTTACGGTTTCATCGACAACGGACCGGGGAAGAAACGAGAGTGTGTCCAGGGGAAATGATCTATCGGCGCTGGAGATGAGCGTTCCCCGGCTGGTTGCCACTACCATGTTGGGTATTTTTTCCACCAGCGCATGTATCAGGGCATCATCATAGATCTCAACCGCCATGGCGACGATGCCGGACACGGGTATTCCTGCGCGCCGGATCGCAAGAACCTGGTCAACGGAATCCAGGATCTCGCCTGGATCATACCGCTCGGAAAAATCAATGATAATCCTGTGGGGAACGGGGTCCGGAGCATCTGATACCAAAAAACCCTCAGAAAGTGTTTTCTTAAGGGATGACAGCCCTTCGCTCTTCATCCTGCAGATCCTGATCTTTCCTGCCTGGATTTCACGGAGGAAATTCCTGTGTGCGAGGGAGAACGAATAGGCAAACAGAAAATCTCCCCGTGAATTCATGCTTCTCTCGATAAACGAGGCGAAGACCTGCTCCTTGACTTCAGCATTGCTATAGAGGAGGAGGACAATATCCTTGAAAAAACCCTTGAGGAACAGGGTCCTGATATCCGAAAGACTGGCATCGCCCCCGTCTGCACCACCCGTATTTACGGCCATGCGCGAAGGAAGTGCCGGTATGCCGCTCTTCCGGCCCTGTTTTTCAGCCGCTTTACGGGACAGGGCAAGATCTATTGCGATCTTGAGGCTCATATCACGAAATGGCTTGAGAATATACCCGTACGGGTTTACTCCCTTGACTTTTTCAACAACTGCATCATCCCCGTGTGCCGTGACAAAGATCACCGGAATATCCAGCTCGTCCATGATGACCTGTGCCGCTCCGAGCCCGTCGATAGTACCGGGAATCCTGATATCCATTAAAACAACATCCGGGAGGTACCTGCGTGCATATTCAACCGCATCATCGCCATTCCCTGCTACCTCCAGGGGATGATAGTGCATTGACGCAAGCGTCCTCACAATGTCCATGCTGACAACAGCTTCATCTTCAACTACGAGAATTGTCGCCGGGTCCATGGTGATACTCCATCGGGTAAGAGGGAGAAGAGCGGGGGGGGATGTCCGGACAAGGGATTGGCCGGACCGGGAAACGGGATAAAAAGTGAAGCATCGCCGGGATGATGCGATCGGTGTTAACCGGGAATATCCCCTCAATCCGGGAGAGTTGGGGGGATTTGCCCCCGCAGGGAATATCCGTAACCGGATTGTATGAAAAAATTTCCTGCAGTACCATTCTCACCGGTCCAATCGTTCATCATTCTGGTTTCTTGAGGAAATGACCGGTTCAAATGTTCACGTGAGGATGATTGATCGGCAGCGGTTAATCGAATCATCCGTAAAATCCCCGTTGCCTGATCTCACGAAGGATCGTAAGATCCGAGCGGGAGGGTTCACGGTTTTTAATATCCGGTACTGAGAGAAAATAGTTTTGAAATATTAAACCATTGCCATTTTATCCGGCTGGAGACGATCGGGATTGGAGACCGTCGCACAGAATCCATAAGGGAAACCTGTTCTGAAAGGGAGACCTTCAATGATGCCTCGCTTCGGGAAAATGATCGTAACACCTATGGGGGAGATGCCGAAGCCGGACAAGGAGCCGATGACCCCTGACGCCCTGATTGCGGCAGTGAATAAAGAGGGGGAGGGACTGCCGTTCCGGCTCCTGGATACTCCCGGAAGATTTCGATGAAAGCCCGGCATATCCGGATCCTTCAGGGGATTGCCGGCAATATCCACGTATGCCGGAACAGAATGGCGGATGCAAATCAGAGAAAGTCATGGCGCCCGGGTAAACTCACAGCCCGCGGGAAGGTATTATGCCGGAGGGTTCATCCGGTATTTCCCTCTCGGGATGGTGATCTCGAACCGTGCCCCCTCCCCGGGTTCCCCGGTCTCGGCAATGGTGATCCCCGTGATGATCAGGATCTCCCGGGACAGGAAGAGGCCGATGCCTGACCGGGCCCTGGCCGTGCGGTTGAAGATAGCCTCCTTCCCGCTCGCCGGGATTCCCACGCCATTATCCTCATAGAAAAGCGTGCAGTGATCCGGGCTCTCCCGGATACTGAACCTGATCCGGCTTACATGGTCGCCATGCTGGAGGGAATTTTCCATGAGATTGTAGATCACCCGCGAGAGCATCGCGTCCGCGTACACAAAGAGCCCGCCGGTCTCGTTCACGACTTCCACGGTTTGGGATTCAAGATCCTGCGTGCCTGCATCGATTAGCGATGAAACATCCTGCCATCCGGGTTGTTTCACGCCGAGACTCTCGTATTCCCGGGTGAAATCGATCTGCTGCTGGATCAGGGTTGCGCTCTTCTCAACCTGTCTGAGATAGTTGAGCGGTACCGGGTCCTGTATCATCCCAAGGGACAATTCAAGGTACCCGAAGACGCCGGTGAGCCGGTTCTTGATATCATGCCGGGTTATGCTGGAGAGCAGGTTCAGTTTCCGGATCACCTGCTCAAGGGCGCTGATAGCCTGGGCCTGTTCCGTGATGTCATGGGCATAGATCCGCAGCACCTCCTGATCCGATGCTCCTGCAATGGTGACCCGGAAGACACCGGAGCCTACGGGGACTTCCCGGAAGAACGGCCCCGGCTCACCCCCCTTTAAGGAAGAGAGGATCTCCTCCATATCCCCGGGGATGAATGCCGCCGGGTTCTCCGGCAGGCCGCAGCGTTTTAAGACGGCATAAGTGACCGGGTTCGCATACGTAATCTCCATCCCGGCAGTGCATTCGATCACCGGATCGGGATTCAGGTGCGGGAAGGAGGCAAGACGGCGGAGCTGCACGGTTTCCCGGTTGAGGCCGGTGACATCGTGGATCAGGATGATCACGCGGAATTCTCCGGCCGACCCGGCAGCCCGTATCGATACCTCCGTCTCAATAAGGGTACCATCTTTCTTCCGGTTCACCCACAGGAAAAACTGGGGAACCCCTTCACGGGCGGCATGGAGGTTGGCCGATAGCACAGATCCGGAGTTCCGGCCATCCGGCTGGACCGGTGGGGAGAGGTCGCCGGGGCGAAGCCCGAGAAGCCCGCCGCGGGCATACCCGAACATCCGTTCGGCCTCCGGGTTGCAGTCACGGATCTCCTCGTCTGCCAGGAGGATCGCATCTGTCGAGGCTTCAAAGATCCCCCGGTACCGTGCCTCGCTCTCCCGAAGCGCCTGCTCTGCCTTTTTGCGCTCGGTGATCGGGCGGGTGGTTGTCACCACGCCGTGGATTCCGGGAACATCCGGGAGGTTGAGGGCAACCGCCTCCACATCGATATAGTGACCGTCCGCATGGCGGATCCGGTACTCCGTCGGGATCCCGCGGTTCGTCCGGCCGGCTACCTCGCCAAGGGCACCTTTCACGCGTTCCACATCATCCGGGTGTATGAAATCAAACGGCGTTTTCCCGATCATATCCGCCGGATCATACCCCACGATCCGCAGCGTGGACGGGGAGCTGTAGATGATCCGGGAATCGTTATCGAGGATGCGAATCATATCGGACGAATTCTGGATCAGGTTCCGGAACCGCTCCTCGCTTCCCCGCAGGACATCCTCGACCTGACGCTGGTGCGTGATGTCCTGCCCCGAGAAGATAAGCCCGGTGATCTCGCCGGATGGCCCGGCCAGGGGAGTGTTCTGGAATGCAACAAGACGCTCCTCGCCCGACCGGGTCAGCAGCAGGTTCTCGTGGGGTGCAGAGAAGTCACCCTCCCCCCCCAGCATCCCAATGAGAGCCGATCGGACTTCGTTACGGGATTGTTCCGGCACGAATGTTTCGATCCACTCCCTCCCGAGGACCTCCTCTTCAGGATATCCCAGGATCTCGCAGCCTTTCCGGTTGATCAGGGTGACGTGCAACTCCCGGTCCACCACACCCAGCATCACGCCGGCAATATCCAGGTACCGCTGTGCCAGGTCGCGCTCCGCACGGAGAGATTCCTTTGCCTGCTGGCGCTCGGTGATGTCCGTGATGAACGCGAAGATATACCGGATAGTGCCCTTGTCATCGGTCACCCGGTGGGTAAACACCTCAACCGGCACGAGGGTGCCGTCTTTCCGGATATATTCCCGGGTGTACCGCTGGGGGTGGCCGGTCCGCGTGAGTTCATCAGAGGAATCCTCCATGATCTTCCGGTACCCGGGAGGCGTGAGATCCCCGAGGTGCATCTGTAAAAGTTCCGGTTCAGCATAGCCGGTCAGATTGCAGAACGCAGGATTGACAATTCCTATCCGGTTGTCCGGAGTGACCATGACAAACGGCTGCGAGGAGAGTTCGAGCATGCTTGCAAGGAGATGCACGCGTTCCGCACTGCCGGCCAATGCCGTCTCTGCATGCGCCCGGCGGGCCTGTTCGTCAAGCATATCCAGGGCGAACGAGACGTCCATGGCAATTTCTTCGAGCAGGTTCACCTCATCCTCATTGAAGAACTCCGGTTCGGCGGCATAGATGCTGATAGCCCCGATAACCTCCCCATGGAGCCGGATGGGGAACGAGGCATTGGACCGGTATCCCCGCTTCAGGGCTTCGTCCCGCCAGGGCTCCACCCGGGGATCCAGGGGGATATTGTTGCAGATGTCGTGCGTTCCCGACCGGATCGCCCGACCGGCCGGGCTCTCGCCGGTCACTCCCGCGGAAGCAGTGAGTTCAACCTCGGCAAGATACCCCTCCTCGGACCCTGCATGGGCCACGGGACGGATCACGCTCGTTTCATGATCGAGAAGCCCGATCCAGACCATCCGGAACTTCCCGTATTCCACGGCAATCCGGCAGATGTCGTCAAGGAGTGTCTCAAGATCGCTCACGCGGACAATGGCCTGGTTGATCTGCGAGAGGACGGCATAGAGGCGCTTGGCCGCGATCAACCGCTCTTCCGCCCTCTTCCGCTCCGTGATGTCCCGGATGCTCACGATGCATATCATGCCGCGTTTCTGCGGGTACCTGCTGGTCGTGATCTCGGCTGCAAAGACCGAACCGTCTTTCTTCTTGTAATAGACCAGGGGCTGGAACAGGACATCAGGTTTCTCCGGGCTTCCGGGCACCTCATCATCAGCGTTCAGGTCAGCGAGGTTGTGGGCCTTCAGTTCGTCGGCAGGATACTGAAACATCCGTATCGCTGCCGGGTTCGCGTCAAGGATGGTCCCGTTGTCGCCATCCAGCACCAGCATCGCATCACCGGCTGCATCGAAGATGTTATGGTAGCGCCGTTCAACGGCCGTGACCCGGGCTTCAGCTTTCCGGCTCTCGGTGATATCGACAACAAACCCTTCCAGTCCTTTGGTCTCCTGGGCCGGCCGGATATCGGAACGGAGTGACATCAGCCCGGTGAATGCGCTGCCATCCGGTTTCCGGAACTGGATATCCATGGTATGCCAGTCCCCGGACTCCATGACCTTCCCTACGATCTCTTCGCGCTCTTCGGGGCGGGCGTAATGGGCTATGGCCATACCAGGGCCCGAATTCACGGTCCCGATCATCACTTCCGGCGATTCGTACCCGAACATCCGGGCAAAGACCGGGTTGACTTCGATCAGTTTCCCTTCGGGCGTGGAATGGAAGATACCGACCGGCGCGTTCTGGAAGATGCCGCGGAAATGCTCCTCGGATTCAAAAAGTGCCTGTTCCGCCCGCCGGCGCATGACCGCCTGCTGGATCTTGTTGGTCAGTTCGGCAAACTGGCTCCTGGGCTCCCCGCCTTTCTGGAGATAGAAGTCAGCACCGGAGTTGAGCGCCGCAATCGCAACTTCCTCGCGGCCCCGGCCGGTGAACAGGATGAATGGCAGCGTGGGGTATCGTTCACGGAGATAACTCAGGAACTGTAGCCCGTCCATCTCCGGCATCTGGTAATCGGAGACAACCGCATCGTACATGCGTGTCCGGAGGTGTTCAATACCTTCCTGCGCAGAGGTGCAGGTGTCGACAGTATAGCCTCCCGTTGCTTCGATGTAGATCTTTGAAACCTCGAGCAACGCCGCTTCATCGTCGACATACAGGATAGAGATCATGGAACTCCGTGGGGGGCAGAACGGTGATCGCCCGTATCAAAGAACCTCGGTGTACAGATACTTAAATGTCGCCCTGCGGGAGCTTTTGCCCGGTGCAGGAAACCGTTATCGTTCCTGAAGAAAACGCCGGATCCCGGCTGAGAGCACAATGAGCGGGACCGCTGGTGGAGCACGCCCGAATGTCCTACAAGGCGGTCATACGGTCCCCGGCTTCCGACGCCGTGGAGATGATGATGACCATAATTTTTCCTATCTTCGTTGCTCCTGAACAGTTCTAAAAAATCCAGCCGTCAGTCGGGGGGATCCTGAGATCGGACAGGATCGGGGACCGGGGATTTTCTTAAACCCTGTCCGGACATCAGGACCGTTTGGGATCAGGACGGGCTCGCACCCTCCGGGTGAGCATCTTCATAACCGTGAGGTGGGGCGGGTCATCCCCGGCAATGAGAATCTTCCGGTTCAGGGCCCGGTCTCCGCGTTCTTTGGGTGTTTCGGGATATGGATGGTAAACGTGCTCCCGATATTCAGGGTGGAGTCCACGCTGATGAAACCCCCGTGCATCTGCACGTACTTCTTTGCGATCGAGAGCGACAGGCCGATCCGTTCGGATCTGCCGGTACTGCTGGCGCCCGGGGAGGGGTTGAAGATCTCGTCCAGCTGGGCGCTCGAGATCCCGGTGCCGTTGTCCTGGATAGCAAGGCGGTGCATGGCATCCTCCGGACCAGAGGTATAGGAGATCCGGATCTTCCGAGGGGGTTTTGCGAGGTTCACGGCATTGGTGAGCATGGCGTCGAGCACCACGGAGATCCTGCTCGCATCGGCTTCGAAGATCAGTTCTGCGGGAACATTGACGGCAAGGTCCGCACGTGACGCGTAATCCCCGTCATCGATGACGGTGCACAGGAGCGCGGATATATCGAACGAGATATACTTCAGCGGGACCTTTCCGGCATCGAGAACGGAGAGTTCAAGGATCTGATCGATGATCTGCTGTTCTCGGTCAACGCTCAATGAGCACTGGGCAAGGATCTCCCGGGTCTTCTCGGT
>JBAYMI010000065.1:0-9383 GCA_041663625.1 Methanoregula sp. | reverse complement strand
GAGCGCGGCATCCCGCGGCGACAGTTTCCGGGCCTGCTGGAGGCCGCAGATCCAGATATTTGCACTCCAGAGCAGGAAGACGATGGCGATGAGGGAGGTGATCTGGGTCAGTTCCAGCATGGCCGGATCCTGCATGAGTGCCTTTGTGACCGCCTGCATTGCCACGGGATCCTGCAGCATGGCTGAAGTCACCTGGGGAACAACGATTTTTGGTACATATTCGTATGCCACGATCAGGGTGATAACGGATCCAATCACCTGGGGGAGGTACCCGTACCCGACAACCTGCAGGGTCGACTTGAAACTGCCCTCTCCCTTGAATGCCATTGAGAGGGCAAAGACCACGGCGGTCCAGACAAGCCAGAAGATGAAGACTCCCAGCGCTGCCCCGATTATTGTCGCGAGGGTGATGATCACGTCGATGCCGGGATATGCTCCGGCCATCATCTGTGCGGTCGCTCCCCCGATCAGGTACCCGTATCCGGCAGCAACGATGCCCCCGGCGAGGACGATGAGGAGGGGCCACTTGAGACTTTCATCTTTCTTTCCCATCAGGTCCGCGAAGAATGCGCCGGGCCTGAGCAGGATATCACTAAAGGAACGAGTCATAATCCAACCTGTTTTAATGTTGTGTTATTCTGGATATATCCGGAGATGTTGTCAACACTGTGATGTTGACAGTAATAAACTTTCTGACATGTTGGGCGTTACCTGCCATGCGTGTTCCGGGGGCCATGAATGGCGGGAATGTGGAAAAAATGCAGGCATTTTTCCCCCGGCAGGTTGCCGGTCCGTTCGCGGTCTATCCATCATGATCCTGATGACGTGATAGACAGGTTGGCGATAGTATGCAATAATGTTTCTCGCATTCTGGTTGATGAAACAACACGTTCATGGAATCCCGCAAGAATTTGTGCTCTGTTCACCATCCTGCGGGCCGTTGCCATCAAAATACACTATTAAACAAAAGTGTACCGTAATGTATATATTTGTACGTGACAATTCCTTAGCATGCAGACAAAGATACTGCTCGATGAGGAGCAGATACCCAGGAAGTGGTATAATGTGCAGGCGGATCTGCCCTCCCCGCTCGATCCCCCGCTTCATCCTGCCACCCATAAACCCCTCGTACCCGCTGATCTATCAGCGATATTTCCCACGGAACTGATCCGGCAGGAAATGAGCACCGACCGTTACATCGACATTCCCGAAGAGGTGCGTGATGTCCTGCGGCTCTGGAGACCAAGCCCCCTGTACCGTGCCCACCGGCTGGAGAAGTTCCTGAAAACTCCGGCGAAGATTTACTACAAGTGGGAGGGTGTCAGCCCGGCCGGGAGCCACAAGACGAATACTTCGATCCCTCAGGCATATTACAACATGAAGGCGGGAATCGAGCGGATTGCAACAGAGACCGGTGCCGGGCAGTGGGGTTCGGCCCTCGCGTTTGCAACCATGCTCTATGATCTTGAGTGCACGGTCTACATGGTCAGGTCGAGTTATATCCAGAAGCCGTACCGCAAATCGATGATGCAGGTCTGGGGAGCGGAGTGTATACCGAGCCCGAGCCTGAAGACGAACTCGGGGAAAGCCGTGCTGGAGAAAGACCCGGAGACGCCGGGCGCTCTTGGCATCGCGATATCGGAAGCCGTCGAGGATGCGGCCACCCACAGCAACACTAACTATGCGCTCGGCTCGGTGCTGAACCATGTCTGCCTCCACCAGACGATCATCGGCCAGGAGTGCCGCGAGCAGCTGGCCATGGTTGACGATTACCCGGATGTTGTCATCGGGTGTGTAGGCGGCGGATCGAACTTTGCCGGGATAGGGTTCCCGTTTGCGGGCGACAAGATGACCGGGAAGCACAAGGACGTGGATATCATCGGTGTCGAACCGGCCTCATGCCCGACCCTGACGAAGGGCGCGTACATGTACGACTTCGGCGATGTGGCGGGCTTAACGCCGCTCATGAAAATGTTCACGCTCGGCCATGACTTTGTGCCACCGTCCATCCATGCCGGCGGGCTCCGGTACCACGGGGACTCACCCATCGTCTCCCGGCTTGTCCACGATGGCGTGATGCGGGGAATCTCCTATCACCAGAGCGAAGTTTTCGAGGCTGCGCAGAGCTTTGCCAGGACGGAAGGGATCATTGTAGCTCCTGAAGCTTCCCACGCCGTGAAAGGTGCCATCGACGAGGCACTGAAATGCAAAAAGAGCGGGGACGCCAAGACGATCCTCTTCAACTGCACGGGCCATGGTAACTTCGATATGTCGGCCTATGATGCATATTATGGCGGCAAGCTGGTTGACTACGAGTATCCCGATGCCCTGATCCAGGAAGCGATCGGCCGGGTACCCAAGATACAATAATCCATCCCGTCTATCTCTTTTTATGAAACGGATTGGCCTCATCATTAATCCCGTTGCCGGCATGGGCGGATCGGTGGGGCTGAAAGGCACGGACGGGAATGTGGAGGAGGCCAGGGCACGGGGGGCGGTGCCGCATGCCCTGGACAGGGCCCGGATGGCACTCGCACCGCTTGCGAGAAATCCCGCCCTTCACTTTGTCACCTGTTCCGGTGCAATGGGACAGGATGTCCTGCGGGAGGTTAGGTGCGAAAACCCCGAGGTGATCTACACCTTCTCCGGAGAGAGCAGTGCCCGCGACACCCGGGAGGCGGCCCGCCAACTCATGGATGCGGTCATCGATCTCCTCCTCTTCTGTGGCGGGGACGGGACCGCCCGGGACATCTTCTCCGTTGTTGGCAGGAACGTCCCGCTCCTCGGAATTCCAGCAGGGGTGAAGATGTACTCGGGGGTCTTTGCGGTCAGTCCCGGTGCTGCTGCCGAACTTGTTACCGGACTGGAAACGGCGGTACTGCGGGACTCGGAGATCATGGATGTGGACGAGGAGGCATATCGGGCCGGTACGCTGGAGACCCGGCTGTATGGTATTGCCCGCACCCCCGTTATCCGGGGGATGGTCCAGGTCTCAAAACAGGTATATGAACAGCCGGATGAGGAGCGGGTGAAAGCGGAGATAGCACAGTTCATGCAGGAAGTGATGCTGCCCGATGCTCTCTATATTGTCGGGGCAGGAACGACTACCGAAGCGATCGTGCGGTACCTGGGGCTCAAAAAAACCCTTTTGGGGGTGGACGTGGTGAAGAACGGGAGGCTCCTTGCACGGGATGCCGATGAAAAGACACTTCTCCGGCTGACCGCGAATAAGAAAGATATCCGGATAATCATAAGCCCCATCGGTGCGCAGGGCTTCATTCTCGGCAGGGGCAACCAGCAGATCAGTGCAGCTGTCGTGCGGCGGGCGGGCACCGGGCATATCATTGTCGTCGCTACTCCGCACAAGCTGCAGGAGACTCCTGAACTGCTGGTGGATACCGGCGATCCGGATCTTGATCGTATGTTCGGTGAATCGGTACAGGTCATCTGCGGGTACCGGCTTGCCCAGCGGAAAAAGATCCACCAGCATGACGAGCTCTAATCCCTTTTATCAAAGCCGGAACCGGTAAGGAAAATGCGGCATTAAAAAAAGAGGGGCGGTCAGCCAAGGGGTGCGACTGTCTTTTTGTACATCTCATTGAGGACCTGTGCCAGGCCGGCATAGATCGCAGCAAAGCCGCAGATGATCCCTTCGTACCCGGCGATCATGGTGATCGTTGCGTTTCCTGTTGCATCGCCCAGCGCGAGCAGGAAGAACAGGATGGCGAGGGTTGCGAAGATGAACTGCAGTGCCCTGTTTGCCCGGAGTGTCCCGATGAACATGACCGCGGTGAACAGCCCCCACATGAAGAGGTATGCAGCCATGGCCTCTTTCGATGTTGCCTCAGCCAGCCCCATCTTCGGGAGGATGAGCAGGGCGACCAGCGTCAGCCAGAACAAGCCGTATGATGTGAACGCCGTTGCACCGAACGTGTTGTTCTTCTTCCACTCCTCGATCCCCGCGATGACCTGCGCCAGGCCCCCGTAGAAGATGCCCATGGCAAGGATCATCGATCCCAGTGCGAAAAACCCTGCATTGTGCAGGTTCAGCAGCACGGTCGTCATCCCGAAACCCAGGAGCCCGAGGGGGGCCGGGTTTGCCGTAATATCAAGGCTTTTTACCTGTGTTACACTACTTCCAGACTCATTTGACATAGTTTCTCACCTTTTTTTTACCCGTTGTCCAACTGTCGGCTCATGCTCCCCGGCTCACTCTTCCAGTGTCGAGATGTCGCCCGGGTCAATTCCCATCTCCTGTGCTTTTAAGACCCGGCGCATGATCTTTCCGCTCCGGGTCTTGGGCAGTTTGTCCACGAAATCGATCTCGTGGGGCACGGCGATCGCCCCGAGTGTGGTCCTGACATGGTGCAGGAGATCCTGCTTGAGGTTGTCGCTGGGTTCGTTCCCCAGGCGGAGGATGACGAACGCCTTGATGGAGTTCCCCTTCATGGGATCCGGTTTCCCGATGACTGCCGCTTCGGCAACCGCGTGGTGGGATACCAGTGCGCTCTCGACTTCGGCAGTGCCGATGTTGTGGCCGGCAACGATGATGATGTCGTCCGATCTCCCGAGGATCATGATGTAGCCGTCTTTGCCCTTGACCGCGAGGTCGCCCACCGTGTACACGCCCGCGATGGTCTCCCAGTACTTGCGGTACCGCTCATCATCCTTATAGACCGTGCGCATCATGGCGGGCCACGGGGATTTGATCACGAGCAGCCCGCCGGTCCCGGGTTTGACGGAGTTCCCGTATTTGTCCACGACATCGGCCTCCACGCCCGGGATAGGTCTCCCGGCAAACCCCGGACGCATCGGTTCCCCGATCATGGTCGTGATCATGCTCATGCCGGTCTCGGTCTGCCACCAGGTGTCCAGGACCGGGCATTTCTGCTTGCCGATAACCCGGTAATACCACTCGAACGCCTCGGGGTTCAGCGGTTCGCCGACGGATCCGATGATGCGCAGGGAACTCAGGTTGTACTTGTTGGGCCAGCTCTCGCCCATCTTCATGAACATCCGGATGGCGGTCGGTGCGGTGTAGAAGATCGTGATCTTCTGCTCCTCGATCATGCTCCAGAAACTGCCGGCATCCGGGTAATCCGGGGTCAGCTCGGAGATGAAGACCGTTGCACCAACGGCAAGCGGGCCGTAGACAATGTAACTGTGTCCCGTGATCCAGCCGGGATCCGCACTGCACCAGTAGGTGTCGTTGTCCTTGAGGTCGAAGACATACTTGCTGGTATAGTAGGTTCCCACCATGTAGCCCCCGCAGGTATGGAGAATGCCCTTGGGTTTCCCGGTAGAGCCGCTCGTGTAGAGGATGAACAACGGGTCTTCCGCATCCATAACTTCGGGTGGGCAGACATCGGTCACCCCTTCCATCAGCTCGTAGAAGTCCAGCTCGCGCTCGTGGAGATCGACCGGCGGGTCTCTTCTCCTCAGGACCACGACGTGCTCGACGGTGGGGGCGTTGATGACGGCCTCGTCCACGATCGCCTTGAGCTGGATGGCCTTGCCCCGGCGGATCGTGATGTCTGCCGTGATGACGACTTTTGCCTCGGCATCCTGGATCCGCATGTTCAGGGCCGATGAGCCAAACCCGCCAAAGACTACATTGTGGACGGCCCCTATGCGGGCACAGGCAAGCATGGCGATGGCCTGCTCAGGTACGAGCGGCATGTAGATACAGACGCCGTCGCCTTTTTTCACGCCGATCTTCCTGAGTGCATTGGCGAACCGGCATACCTGGGAGAGGAGATTCTGGTAGGTGAAGATGCGCTCCCTGCCTTCCTCGCCCCTCCAGATCAGCGCAACCTTGTTGCGCCGGCTGTTGTTGACATGGCGGTCGAGACAGTTGGCGGTAATGTTCAGCTTGGCATTGGTGAACCATCTGGCGTACGGGTAGTTCCACTCCTTTACCTTATCCCAGGGAGAAATCCAGTCAAGCTCCTTTGCCATCTTATCCCAGAATGCATCGGGGTCTGCCAGAAACTCATCGTATGCCTTCTGGTAATCTCCCATCCATGCATTTTTTCGGTACTGTGGGTCGGGGGTGTATGATTTTACATCCTCAACAAGCCTGACATCAAAATCTTCGGTCATGTCCCACCTATTCTACACTATTAATCATTGAAAACAACATATATATAATTTATTGTAGTGCTGTCAGACGCACGCGAAAAAAGAAAAATGGGCCTGGTGATGACAAAAATGATGATAGGGTGATACCTGGAAAACCGTTATCCCGAACTATAGATCTCATGAAATCGCGCGCATATTATTTTCCAGTTTTCATATCCCCTGGTAAAAGATGCGGATACGCGCCCATACATGGTACGAATTCACAAAACGAGAGAGGATATACGAAGGGTTATCTATCCGGGTTTTTCAATATAAGATCGATGCTCAAGAAATTCAAGGGATGCCTGCTGGGTGCGGCGATCGGCGATGCGCTCGGTATGCCCAACGAGAGTGCATCTCCTAACCTCAACAAGATGAAGTATGGGTACCGCCGCCCGTACAAGGGGCATCCGAACCAGGATCTGAACGCCGGGCAGTATACCGATGACACTCAGCTGATGATCCTGGTAGGAACCCTTCTTGCAGATGGCAAATATAACGAGGACCGGTATGCAGCGGCACTCCGGGAACTCTATCTGCGGGGGGCGCTCCGTTTCCCGGACGGATCTGTCTCTGCCGCGTGCGAACATATGGCAAAAGAGAATGCCCCGCAGAAAGGCATAAAATCAACCACCTCCGGCTGCCTGCCTATCGCAGTCCCCTTTGCCCTGGCATTCCCTGACATGAGCGAGGCCTGCGAGCGTTCGGTCCGGGCCTGCAATATCACCCACTCCCACCCGGCTGCCCATGCAGCTGTCTCTACCGTTGTCACGCTCCTCTACCACGCCCTCCATGAATCCCCGGATCCGGTGGAGCGGGCCGTGCAGAAAGCGCTTGCAGAAGACGAGGCACTTGGCGGCAAGATACGAAATGCCCTCTCGCTCGAAAAGAACGGTATGGACACGGAGACCGCCCTGCTCAAGATCGGCAACGATGTCTCGGTATACCAGACCATCCCCCTGGCGTTCTTCCTCATCAGCCGGTATACCCATCCGCCCGATCTACTGACGGTCTCTGCCAATACCGGGGGAAATACCGATACCATTGCCCTGATCTGCGGGGCCTACCTCGGTGCAGCCCGGGGTATGGATGCCCTGCCGGAGGATCTCATCAAGGGTCTTGAGGACCGTGACCGGATCGAGCTCCTCGGGCAGCGGCTCTACAACGCCTATTCGCGTAAAAGCGAGTGAACCAGGGCCCGTTTTTTTATAACCCCTATCTTTTCCGGCGCTTTTTAAAAAGGCCGGTCTAAAAAGGATTAAATTTTTACAGTCGGACATTAGTGTATGAAAGTTGCGATTGTCGGGGCCTCCGGCTATGCCGGTGGTGAACTGGTCCGTCTCCTTCTTCACCACTCTGCTGCAAAAGTCACGTGTGTCACATCACGCAAACTTGCAGGTACTCCTCTTGATCAGGTCCATCCCCATCTGAAAGGGTTTACCGATCTCAAATTCGAGAACCCGGAGACCGATGCCATCGACGCCGACGTGGCATTTCTCGCCGTTCCCCATACCGCGGCAATGCAGTACGCCGGTAAGCTGCTCTCCCGCGGCATCAAAGTCGTGGACCTGAGTGCGGACTACCGCCTGGATAAGGATGTTTTCGAGAAGGTGTACGGCGTTCCCCACACCGACTACTTCAAAGCACCCTATGGCATTCCCGAGCTCCACCGGAAGGACTGCATCAATGCAAAGTTCGTCTCCAATCCCGGTTGCTTTCCGACAGGGGCAACCCTTGCCGCAGCCCCCCTCGCAAAGTATGCCCACACGATCATCTACGATTCCAAGACCGGCGTCAGCGGCGCGGGTGACAATCCCTCGGCAACCACCCATTACCCGAACGTTGGCGACAATGTCGGGCCGTACAAGCTGACAACTCACCGGCACGTGGCCGAGATGAAACAGGAGATGGCCTTCCTTGGATCGAAGGCAAAGGTGTACTTCACGCCCCACCTCGTCCCCGTAAACCGGGGCATCCTGACAACGGCGCACATCCTGCTCAACGAACCCATGGAGCAGAAAGAAGCGGAGAAACTCTACCACGATTTCTACAAGAACGAGTATTTCGTCCGGTACCAGAAGCCCATCCTCGCCGCGGTCCGCGGAAGCAACTTCTGCGATGTCATGGTGGAGAGCGAAGGAAGCCGCATCGTCGCCGTATCCGCAATCGACAATCTCGTGAAAGGCGCCAGCGGCCAGGCCATCCAGAACATGAATCTGATGTGCGGCTTTGTGGAGAATGATGGCCTGACCGGAGCCGGCATGCTGCCGTAGGGAGAGTGAAACAATGCTCGTTCAGGACGCAATGACAAAAGATCCGGTTGTCTGCACTGCAGATACCCCCCTTCGGGAGGTTGTCGCGCTCTTCCGGAAACACCATATCGGCGGGCTCCCGGTCATGGAGGGAATGGAACTGGTGGGGATGATCACCGAGTCCGACCTCATCTCCCTCCTCAGGACCGAACGGATCTCCGATGATCTCTGGCTCCCGTCGCCCTTCGAGGTCATCGAGATCCCGATCCGGGAGTACATCAACTGGGAGAAGACCAAGCACGCGCTGACCAACATAGGCGACATGCCGGCCAGGAAAGTGATGACCCACCGGGTGATCACGGCGACCGGGGAGATGGATGTCGAGGCTGCCGCAGCCCTCATGCTGAAGGAGGGTATCTCCCGCCTCCCGGTTCTTTCGGGTAAGAAAATCGTAGGAATCGTTACGAGGGCGGATATCATCAACGCCATCGGATCTGTATATTCTGAAAAAGAGAGTAGTGAATAAATGTCGTTCAAGAGTATCTGTGCTGTCCCCGGCGTCAAAGCCTGGGGGATAAAAGAGGGAAAGTTCGGCCTTGCGCTCATTGAGGCACAGGGCACGGCCGCCGGTGTCTTCACGGAGAACCTCGTGAGGGCTGCACCGATCGAGCTGATGCGGAAGCAGATCAAGGCCGGGAAACTGGAAGCGGTCATCGTCAACAGCGGATGTGCGAATGCCTACACGGGAAAACGGGGACTTGCCGATGCCATTACCATGACGGAGTATGCCGGGTCAGCGCTCGGGGTAAAACCCACGCGGGTCGGCGTTGCAAGCACCGGTGTCATCGGCCGGTATCTCGACCTGCCCCTCATCGAGCGGCAGAGCAGGGATGTTGCGCCAAAGCTTGTCCACACAGCGGAAGCAGAGATTACTACCGCACAGGCGATCATGACCACGGACACGGTCCAGAAGCACGCGCTCGTGAAGAAGGAAGGGTTCTCTGTCGGCGG
>JBAYMI010000064.1:0-9415 GCA_041663625.1 Methanoregula sp. | reverse complement strand
TGCCAAGCCGCATCTTGATCCGGTTGGCCCGCCGGGAGAGAAGTGCCGGGTTCACCACGTTCAGCGTGAAATAAATGCCCAGTACCGACGTATCGGTGTCAAGGGCCTCGACCGCCCGGACGAGTGCTTCTGGATCGGAAAAATACCCGGAATGGGTGTGTCGGTCGGCGAGCGCCCGTACTTCGGCGATCTGCCCGGGAGCGATCAGCCGTGAGACTGCATCACGGAGCAGCCCGTCCACGTCTCACCACCGGTTGCTGCGCTGTGTGGAAGCAGTCACACATCCAGCACCTCCTGCACGGTCGATTCCGGCTTTTTTGTTTTTTCCTGCCGCGCCCGGTGGGCGTGCTCGAAAAATGTCTCGACCCGGACCCGGTACTGGTGATGGAGCCTGCGCTCCACGAAAATGGAGAAGACTGATTCGCCTTTCTTCTTGATCTCCTGCTGGATCACCTTTGGGATCAAAAAGAGCGGGACTGACGGGATCCGTGTCGGTCTTTTTGCACCATCAGGGCGGGCAGGCATGCTCCACCTCCCGGACTTCGCCGTCGGTGATCTCGAAAAACTGCCACCGTCCCCAAGCAAGCGAGATCCAGAGTTCGAGCCGGACAGGTTTTTGCGGGCAGCAGGCATTCATAAGAAAGATCTCGGATTTAAAGCGTTTTTTGGCCTGCTCGGGTGTCAGAGGCGATGAGAATGATTGCCTGAGCTTGACGCCGATCACCGTTCCGCCCTGCATTATGCCGAATATATCGCAGAACGTACGCGAGAGCCCCATCGCCCGGGCAGCGAAGACGTGGGATGCAAAAGATTTCAGGATCAGGATTGCCTGCATTTCAAGCACGCCTCCGCTCGTGCCGATCATGCTGCTGCCACCTGCCGATCGGGAGGTTCCACGGCAGCTTCATCCACGATGCCGGTACGATACCTGCTGCCGCCCGGTCTGCGTATCCGATTTTTTTCCCGCCGGTTCCGGAGAATCCGGGGTGTTCTGATGTGCCAACGGTAGTCGGGATTTGAAAATGTGAAGGGATTTTTCATGAGGATATTCCATGGAATCTGAAGGTATTCGAAGGACGATCCAAAAAAGGGCAAAGAATAGCGGACGCTTTTGTGTCTGTTTCATGCCCTTCAGGAAAAATGCTATAACCTGGGATGGTCAGGTGCACGAGAGGGTATGATGAGAGGAGACTGCACGGTTCGTTTTCCGTGCAAATGTTCTCCTTTCGCGATCCCAACAGGCGCCTGCGTTATCGCATCGCCCGGATACGGCGGTCAGTTCAGTTCCGAAAAGAACGGAGAGAGTTCAAAAAGGGGTGGGACAACCCGCTCCGCGTACCCGTGGACTCCCTCATTTTCATAATAATAATCGTGTCGGGCGGGCTGTGGCATTTTCTGGATGCCCCAGCCTTCCAAAAGAGTGGATATCAGGCACTCGAAAATCCGGCACCGGAAATTGATCATAGCGATATTGTACCTGAACGAATCGTAGGCCTCGATGCTGGTTTCGTTTTCATTATTTTTCATCATTCGACTATTTGGAGAGGAACATAATCCGATTTAAATTTTGCTGAACCGGATGCTGATTACATTGCGGGACATGGGATAATTCCTCCATATCATTACGTTGTGAAAATTTCTATGTTCCCTGATTTTTTCCAGAAAGTCCCGTAAACTCATCAGAACCGTCAAAAAAGTCTTTTTATAACAATAACCCAAAAATTATTGCATCCGCGCTACTCCCTTGGTAGGTATTTTCACCGGCCCGCTGCCTGCCGATATTCATCAGATGGCGGCGTGAGATCATAATGGTGCGGCGGACGAGAAATTATTTTTTCTCCCTCAACAGGATAGCGATCATTTCCGCTTTGCAGGGTTTCCTTTGGGAACCGGGCTGGTGATTGATGGTGGAGTGAGCTCGGGAGAGGTGAACCGTAGGAAAGGATCCCTTTATCCGATCCAGATGCATCAGGGCTGTTGCCAAAAAAGCCTGTAAAATTGTCCGATTTTATTCACTGAAAATTAAGGCCCGGATATACCTTTATTTGTAAAAATACGTCTGAATTGGGCCCCATATAATGCGTTTTATCGTGCTATAGCGGCCTTGCAGCGACCATTATTTCCTGCATTAACAAAAACCCATCAGGGCCGAGAATCGGGTCTTAAAATCGCATTATGTGATCGTTTTATTTCGTCCGTTTGGAAAAATACGGCTTATTTGAGGATATTTAGGAACGGGGTCCAATACGGGCTTCTTTTTGGGAAGGGGAGGGGGAATCGGGGACCAGAATGGGGCCAGAATGGAGGGAGTACGCGAAGGATAGCCGGGCGGGGGGAACTGACATTTTCGTCCCCCCGTTACACTAAATCCGGCTGAAAAGAATCCAGTAAGTGGAACACGGTCGAGGTTTCTCCAATGTGCGTTATACCAAAAAAGGGTTGTTTATTGCTTTGACAGAGCAGGAGATTTCGGGGCCGGGGGTTCCCGGTTGCCCCGCATAAGCGATGCAGCTATCCCGATAATGCACAGCACGGTAAAGAGGATGAACACGTAGTGCATGCTTGCAACAAACTGCGGGTAGTACTCCGGGGTAATCTCAACCCGGCCAATAACGATGGCAAAGATCATCATCGCAACGCCCATAGAGAGCATCTGGCCAACAAGCCGCATTGTCCCGTTCATGCTGGACGCGACCCCGTAATACCGTTTCTCAACCGCACTCATAATCGCATTTGTATTCGGCGAGGAGAAGAGACCCAGGCCGATCCCGAGCACCACTAGACAGGCAACCATGTATCCCAAGGAGGTCGTTTCGGTGACAAAGGCGAGAAGGAAAAGCCCGAAGGCACCCATTGCCATCCCGACTGATGCAACGATCTGCGGGTCGATCCGGTCCGAGAGCCGGCCTGCGATGGGCGAGACAACCGCCATTGCCGCTGGCTGGACAATGAGGATAAGCCCGGCGTGTTCGGGAGAAAAGCCCTTGGTGTACTGGAGGTCGAGGCTCAGGAGAAATGTCACCGCAAAGGTTGCGCTGTAGTTGATGAGCGCTGCAAGATTTGAGAACGCAAAGACCGGATTTTTCGTGAACAGCTGCATGTCAAGCACCGGCACGGGAACCCGCAACTCATACAGGAAAAAGACGATCCCGATGATGCAGCCCGCAATAATAAGGGTAATTCCGAGCGGATCCGGGACGATCGAAAAGCCGTACATTACGGCAACGAGTGCGGCAGCATAGATAAGCGAGCCAGTCAGATCGAACTTCTCTCCCGCACATTCGGCCCATTCCCCTTCAAGTTTCCCGAGGATCAACAGGCAGGCAATGATCCCGATGGGGACATTGACAAAGAAGATACTCCGCCAGCCGAGGTACTGCGTGAGGACTCCCCCCAGGAAAGGCCCAACCGTGAGACCAAGATAGACCGCAGTAATATAGATCCCGAGCACCTTTCCCCGCTCGCCCGGTGGAAAGACCGAGGTGAGGATAGCAACGCTCGTCCCGAAGATCATGGCGCCGCCGAATCCCTGGATGACCCGGACGGCAATGAGCAGGTTTGTGGTCGGGACCATCGTCATAAGAAGGGATGCGATGGAGAAAATGGCGATGCCATACAGGAAGATCCGTTTTCTCCCGTAGATGTCCGCGATCTTCCCGAACGGTACTAAAAAGAGAGCCGCTGCAAGGAGATATGCAGTCACGATCCACGAAAGCGAGATCGCGTCCATGTGGAACTCCGTACCCATCGCCGGGAGCGCGATGTTAACTGCTGAACCGTCAAAGGGGGTCAGGAACCCGCCAAGGATTGCGATCAAAAGGACGATACGTTTACCGGTTTGTGAGACGGGTTTGTCCGGCGTATGACAAATGGCCGGTACATCAGCAGCCGTCACATTTGAAGGGGAATGTGTAACCATAGGTGAGTGCACGCTCGTTATGACTATCTGTTCAGATCATTATGAGGAAATTAAAAAAATTGAATTATTATTAAAGGATCCGAGACAGGCCCGGGCATCAGGTTTTTCCGGGGCCCGACTGCAATCCGGTTTTTTCGCGGGGAAATGCCACCTGTGGCCGTCGGATAACAAACGATGACTCCAGGTTTTTCACCATCCGTACCGCGAGCTCTGCCGGGATACCTATCGCCATCATATCGGGAGGCAGGCTCAGGTTCTGCGTGGGATCCTGCGGACCTACGAACGCGACATTTTTCGGTGCGTTCTCGGCCATGCCGGCGGGGTAGATAATGAATGTCGAACAGGAGGACCCCCACGGGACGATTACCGCGGTGAACGCATCGTCCCGGTCGAAATGGACAAGGGCTGCCATGTTCCGGATCTGTTCGGCGGTGCCAAAACAGCAGATTGACCTGATGCCGGGATCCTTTTCGGGAAGGGTATCGCATGCCTGGACGATGAGATACTTTCCCGGGGGGGTGATCTTCCCGAGCGCCTTGAAATGGCGTTCGACGAGATCCGGGCTTGCTTTCAGGTACTCGGCAGCCCCGCCCCGGACATCTTTTTTCCCGGTCGAGACAAAATATTTGATATACTCTGGTTCCGGGTGGAATCCGGTATGGGCGAGAGCGCCCGGGCAACAGCCCTCTCCAGAATCAGCGCTCACGTAAATAGCGGATATCTCCTTGTCAGTTGCCATCCGGTACAGGGAGACCGCAAAACACCGGTTCACCTTCGGCAGGTGGGCGATACCGTCAGGCAGGGTCTCCGACCCGTAAACCGCAAGCGGCCGGGTTGCCAGCCGGAATGCGGTCGCCAGTCTCTCTCCGATTTCCTTGAAATTTTCTTCAGCCATATCCATCACTCCATCTTTTCTGCGGCCAGACCTTTCACGAAGAAAGCGGCCATGAAATCCAAGCCGGCACTTCCGAAAGCATCGAAGTACCCGTTCCCGAACCCCAACCCTGCCCGGGCGCCGGGACAACCGTAACTCTCCCGGTCGAATACCGCGGTCTTCCCCCGGGTTGCTACCCGGGCAAAGAAGGGCATGATGCAGGTCTGGCCATGCGGTTTTATCCGGATCGGTCCCTCAGGCAGGGTGTTGCTGTCCTTTCCGCGAGGACTTGCATTTATTCCGATGACTTTCATTGATTTCATAGAATGCGACTCCCACAAATAGTTGATTATTCAACTAATAGTTGATCTTCTTGAGCGCATAAATAGTTGACGAGTCAACATATTTCCGGATAAATACATTATGGTAACCGGCTCTGTCAAGTCTGTGGGCGGGGGCATATTTTTCTCGACGTGGGCTTGATGTTATCACCCGAAGACTTGACAGAACCTAACAGAACCTGTTAATTTCCTTTCTTGACCTCGTGGGAACCTGCTATCATGTGATCCATCTTGGCACTCATGTGACTAATGATAAAGGGAATCGTATTGATAATCGCCATCAGTTCCCCATTGTAGGTATAAATGAGGAGCGATTCACGTTCATCTGATATGAGGAGCCCCAGGTATTCGAACACTGCATTATTGTAAATATACTGGGACCGGAACATTTTTTTGGATAACCTTTCCCGGAAGGAGGGATCAATCTCACCGGTTTCATAGTATGTGACTCCGGGAACTGGGACAATCGAATCCATCTCTCCCGATTTGAGGAGGATCGTTACGGGACATTTCTGTACAGCCTCAGCGATGAGCGAAGTATTTCTCTCGATAAGATTTTTGTTAAACGCAACTATGCGCAGGTTTCCTTCCGTCCGATCGATGATCTCTTTTACGTGGCGGCTGACGCTCCATTCACCGTTCACATGCCAGAGCGGTATATATTCCTGCGTGGTGTTCAGGGACAGTTTCTTCAGTGCCTGGATAGAATCCTCCGCTGCCTGATTCATGTCTTTTTGCAACCTGGAGATAACAGTATCCGGGGGAACCGAACGATAGACGAGCGGACTTCCTTCTCTGATCTCCACGAATCCTTTCGCGGTCAGATCGGTGAGGATGTCATACACTCTTGGCCGGGGAACACCGCTGACCTCGTGGATAGTACGGGCATTTGCTTCTTTGATCCCAACAAGAGCAACATAGATCTTCGCCTCGTATTCCTTGAGACCAAGTTTGACAAGATTGTCGACCGGGGAATGCATATGTTACTACAATAGTTACAACAAAGTTAAATTACTACCCATCGATTATTATCAGTAATGATTCAAGCATCCGTTATCGGGTATTATACACCGTCATTCCATCGGTTTTGTAATAGCGTTCTTTTGAGGGGCTAATGTGCGGTTGCCGGAAAAATACGAGACTCTGGTTCTCCGGTTTCACCATTCACAAACACCCGTCCTGATGTTGCAACGGGCCTCTCTAGTTTTCTCTTTTCTCTGTAACCGCGGGTACCGGACAATACAAACGAGGCGGATATATCATGTATAACGCAACTTCGCAGGAGGTACCTTTGGGTGAGAATGGCACAGAAGAAACACCTGCTATCATCCGGATCGACCACCTCACCAAGGTCTTTTCCAGCAAGACTAAGACCGTGACCGCAGTAAACGATGTCTCATTCGAGGTAAAGCGCGGGGAGATCTTCGGGCTTCTCGGATCCAACGGCGCAGGAAAGAGTACACTCATACGGATCCTTACTACCCTGCTTTCTCCGACATCGGGCCAAGCATTCGTCGACGATTACGACATCACCAAAGACCAGGAAAAGATCCGGTCTATCATCGGCGTCTGTCCGCAGAACTACACAAGCGACCTGGAATTAACGGCGTACGACAACCTTGAGTTCTACGGAAAACTCCAGAACGTGCCGGACAGCCTCCTCCCGGACCGGATCATGGAACTTTTGAAAATGGCCGGCCTTGCCGACCGTGCCTATATGCCGGTAGGTACCTTCTCCGGGGGGATGAAACGCAAGCTCGAAATTGTCCGGGCATTCATCCACCGTCCGCTCATCCTCTTTTTAGATGAGCCCACCATTGGTCTTGACCCCGAGGCGCGCCGGGAGGTCTGGCAGCAGATCATGATGCTCAACAAAGAGCACACAACGATCATTCTCACCACCCACTATATGGACGAAGCTGAGAAACTCTGCGGCCGTATAACGTTTGTGGAACACGGCCGCATTATTGCCCTTGACACCATGGAAAACCTCAGGAAACTGATCCCTGCGGGCGACCTCATCGAGATTGGTGTGAACCATATGGACCCGCGGGCAGAGGAGGCGATCAGGAAGGTCGACCTTGTCAATGCGGTGACGGTCGTTGAGCATAATGTGACTATATCAGCAACGAATGGCAGTCAGGTGATCCCGTCAATCCTTACCGTTTTCGAGAAATACGAGGTTCCCATTATTTCGATCTCGATCCGTTCTCCTTCGCTTGAGGACATCTTCATCTACCTGACCGGCAAGGGACTGGACGGCGGCAATGGGGACGGAAATGAGATATCCGGACCCGGCAGGAGGGGACCGCCATGATGCCCGGGATACTCAAGAGCGGCGTTGCCATATTCCGACGGGATATCAAGAAATTCCTCAGTAACCCGTTCATCATCATAATGACGCTCCTTATGCCCATCATGTACCTGGTGGTTTTCGGAAACGCGATGGGGGGTACCCTCACCCATATCCCGGTGGGCGTTGTTCAGGAAGTGCCTCCTTATAACGATACGCTGCTTTTCACAAGCGCAGCATACCAGCTCAACCATATCAGCCAGGGGAGCCAGAGCGATGCAGAAAAACTGCTGGATGTCACCATTTATACCGATGAAGCCCAGGCCAAACGGGATTTGGCTGACGGGAAACTCTCTGCGGTTATCGTCTTTCCCTCACTGGTCTCGAACGATAACGCGGTACGGGTGTACGTTGATAGTTCCGATTCCGTGACACCCTCGCTTGTTGAAGGGGCGATCAATCAGGTGCTCCAGGGCCTTGGGGCAAAAAACCCGATCATCGTCGATAAGATCTACGGGGACATCAAGTATATCCAGTTCTTTGGCGTGGGTGTGATCATGATGGCGATCTTCTCCGCAACCTCGTTTGGCGGCGGGCTTGCACTCATCAAGGACCGGGAGAACGGTATCCACGAAGGGTACCTGGTCACGCCGATCAAACGCACCAGCATCATCATGGGGATTATCGCAAGCGGCACGGTGAGGGCATTCATCGCGGGATTTACCATATTCTGGATCGATCTGCTGGTCACCGGCATCATCCTCCAGAGTTTCCAGGATTTTCTGCTGGTCCTGCTCGTGATCTTCATCGCCTGCGTGGGGGTGACAAGCCTGGTGGTCTCCTTTGCATCCCGGTTCTCGGCCCAGCAGGAATACCAGTCAGTGATCGCTTTCTTCAACCTGATCCTCTTTATGACCTCGGGGGCGTTCTACCCGGTGATAGGTATGCCGGGCTGGCTGCGCTGGATTACGCTTATCAACCCAGAGTACTATGGGGTGCATGCCCTGCGGAGCATCCTGTTGCGGGACCAGGGACTCAGTGTTATCGGGATTGACCTTATCGCCCTGCTGCTCTTTTCAATGGCAATGATCATCCTTGGCGTCGTCACCTACCGGCGCACGCTGGAGTGATATCGTATGGTCTTTATCAGAAACAAAAAGCAGCACGAACGAAAAGAAACGAGGAACAGCATGATCAATATAACCGGGAAAAAGTGCCAGGAAAAGACGCCCGTACCGGGCAGCGGGAGGCAACGTGAATCTCACGATCCAGAATGCCGGGTACCAGGACGGGACGCAGGCCACCGTGAAGATCCTGCAGCACGGCACCAGCACCATTGTCCCGACCGACGACAGTGTCTATGTGGGCGACTTCCCGAGAAATGGGACGGTCACCTGCCTGTACAAGGTCGCGGTCTCGGGCGATGCCCAGCAGCAGACCTACCCGGTTGACGTGGAGGTGACCTACACCAACGCGGACGGAAACACCGTGACCTCCGCAATCGATACCGTCGGTATCCCGGTGGTGGGGAAGATCACATTTGCCGTGGTTTCTCCCCCGGCCGTGGTTACTCAGGGCGCAAACACCGTGATCAATATCACCTACCAGAACACCGGCGCAGTTACCGCCAATAACGCCGAGACACGGCTCACTACCTACAGCCCGCTTGCAAGCGCCGATTCCCTTGCTTATCTCGGCGACATTCCCCCGGGGGAACTGTGACAGATCCTATCGATTGATAACAATTGTATACGACACATTCAAACGTATATATCTCAATGGGGCGTATAAAAATTCGTGATTACCATTGAGCCTGGCCTGTATTACCCGGGAATCAGGGGCGTAGACTCGAAGACACAGGCCGGGCCATTCGTTTACGGTTTGGTAGCTTCACCCATTACCCAAAGGAGCTCATCGTATGATCGATGATGTTTTCGAGAAGTACCGAGAGGCGGGTCATATCGCTGCAAGGATACTCCGGGAAGGAG
>JBAYMI010000063.1:0-9442 GCA_041663625.1 Methanoregula sp. | reverse complement strand
ATCTGCCGGCAGTATGCCACCCTGATCCGGGACACGGAAACCGTCAGCCTCCAGAACGGGATCGGCAACGAGGAGATCATCAGCCGTTACACGGGCCGGGTCATCGGGGGGATGATCATCACCGGGTTCGAATGGCGGGGCGATGCCGCAGTCCACGTCTCCGTTGAAGCGGGGCCCATGAAACTCGGGAGGTTCCCCCGGGGGGTGGATGAACCCGTGATGCGGCTCGCGGATCTCATCCGGGCGGCCGGCATGCAGGTCGGGGCGAGCGAAACGATCCGGGCAGAACTCTGGGGCAAGACCCTGTATAACTGCGCCCTCAACCCGCTCGGGGCCGTGATGGGCGTCCCGTACGGGAAACTCGCAGACCCGGCATCGTGGCGGATTGTCGGGGCGCTCGTCCGCGAGGCATTCAGCGTTGTCACAGCAGAAGGCGTCCGGCTGCCATGGCCGGATGCCGACGGATATCTCGCCTATCTCCGTGATGAACAGCTGCCGGCCACCGCAGCCCACCACTCGTCCATGCTCCAGGATCTCTCCCGGGGCAGGAAGACCGAGATCGGGTTCATCAACGGGGCCGTAGTGCAGAAGGGCCGCGAGCACGGCATCCCGACACCCTGCAATGCGATGATGGTCGACCTGATCCGGTTCCGGGAATCGCTGGCTGAGGGAGCGCGATCATGAGGTCCGCGGTGATCCTCGTTGGCGGCGAAGCAAAGCGGGCGAACGGCCAGGAGAAATACTTCTTCCAGTACCAGGGCCGGACATTCATCGAGCGCCTCGTGGATACGCTCCGCGGCGCAGTGGACGAGATCATTCTCGTGGCCCGCGACCCGGAGCAGTGCCGCCGGTTCAACCGGCTGGAAGGGGTGCGGTGCATCACCGATATCCGGCAGGGAATCGGCCCCATCGGGGGGCTCCACGCCGGGACCCTTGCAGCACGCGGCGACCTGATGTTCGTGTCCGCCTGCGACATGCCCTGCATCGAAGCCGGTGTCATTTCGTACCTCTTCGATGTCATCGGCACCAGCGATGCCGCGATCCCCTGCTGGAACCAGGACCTGCTCGAACCCCTGCTTGCAGTATACCGGCGGGATGCCCTGGTCCAGTACCTGGAAACCCATGAGTCGTTCTCGCTGCGCCCGATGATCCGGTCGATTAACACCCGGTATGTCCCGGTCAGCGATCTCAGGCCCTTTGACCCGGAACTCCGCACGTTCATCAACATCAACAAGCTCGAAGAACTGGATCAGATCAATGGCAGGGAGCGGTCCTCCCGGCCGGAATGAGCGCGGGCAGAAGCCAAGCGCAATGGCTGCACCATCTGCCATTTCGCGCAACAAAATGCCTTAATTTATATGGTATAATCGCATCGGTAAATATCAGGAACAGGCGCATCTCACGGTATTGACTCAACGGGTTGCTTGATGCACAGGGAATGCACGATGATACGACCGCTATCCGACAAGAACGAGACGTTGCTGCACCTCATCCTCATCGGGGTCGCGTATGCCTGTGCGATCGTCTCCACGGTTTTCTCGCTGACCCACGGGATCATCGAGGTCTTTCCCCTTCTCTATATCCTCCCCATCATCCTCGGGGTCTATTTCTTTCCTGAACGGGCCATGCTCATCTCCCTTGGGATCGGCCTGACCTATGTCGGCCTGGTCTACCTGTTCGGGCTTTCCAATCCCAATCTCATTGCGCTCGCGACGGCATGGTTTGCCATCTTCATTACGATAGGCGTGGTCTTCTCATCGTATGCCACCCGGCTCCTGAATGAACGAAGCCGGATCCGCAGCATTCTCGACAATTCCCAGGATGGAATATTCTGCTTCGACCGGGTCACCGGAAAGATCCTGGAAGTGAATGCCAAATGCACCCGCTGGCTCCGGTGCGAGCGCGGGGATCTGATCGGCAGGGACCTGGCAATCATCTGGACCGATCCCACGGAACGCGGGCAGTTCATTGCAATGGCAAAGACCGGATCCGAAGGGCTGGAATCCCCCGCGATGTTCCGGGCAAAAGACGGGACCCTGCTCCGGTTCATGGTATCCCCGGTGCTGATCACCCACAGCCGGGTCCTCTGTTCCGCGATCGATGTCACGGGCAGCAAGATCATTGACGAGGAGATCCGTAAGACGCTCGAGGATCTTGAGGGGCAGGTGAAGGCGAGGACCGCCCACCTGGAGAAGATCAATGCCGAACTCCAGGCCGAGATCCTCGAGCGCCGGAGATTCGAGCTCTCGCTCCTGTCAGCGGAGGACCAGCCCGACAACGATACGGAGAAGCCTCAATGAATGTGTTTGCAAAGGTGCAGACCTGGCTTCCCGGAACCAACAACGCGGCCTGGCTTGCTGCATTTATTTCCAGCATCTCCTTTGCCATCCTTGCAACGGTCTTCTCCCTCACGCACGGCATTTACGAAGTCTTCCCGTTCCTGTACTTCCTGCCCATCATTCTCGTGGTCTACCGCTATCCCCAGCGGGGCGTCCTCTTCACGATGGCCATAAGCACCGTATATATCCTGCTGGTCTATTTTATCAGCGGGTTCAATCCGGACATTGTGGCGGTATCGACGGCCTGGTTTGTCGTGTTCGTAACAATCGGGGTTGTCACCTCATCGCTGGCCGAGGGTCTCGTGACCGAGGAGCGGAAATACCGGGGCATCTTCGAGAATTCCCAGGCCGGCATCTTTACCTTCGATCTTGCAACGTTCCGGATCCGCGAGATCAATGCGAAATGCGCCCGCATGCTCCGGTATGACCGCCATGACCTGGAGGGCATGAGCCTCTCTTCCCTCTTTACGGAACCGGCAGAGTACTCGGCATTTATCCGGCAGGTTGTCAACAAGCCGCCGGCGAGCGATATCGAGCTCCACTTCACCACCCGGGACGGCGATGTACGGCAGTTCATGGTCTCGGTCTCCCGCTCTCCCCGGGAGATGACCATCTGTTCCATCATGGACATCACCGAGCGGAAACTTGCGGAGCGGGTGATCCACCGGGCAAAGGACGAGCTCGAGCAGCGGGTGAAGGAACGGACCGGCGAACTCACGCAGTCCAATGAGACGCTCCTCTCCGAGATACAGGATCGCAAACGCTTTTCGGATGCCATCCAGCTCGCGAACAAGAAACTCAATATGCTCTCGTCAATCACCCGCCACGATATCCTCAACCAGATCACGGCCATCACGATGTACCTCTCGCTTGCCGAGGAGGAAGTTACCGATCCCGGGGTGCGGGACCACCTCATGAAGATCGATCAGATCGTCCAGCTGATCCAGAAACAGATCAAGTTTACCCACAATTACCAGTACATCGGCACGCGGGCCCCGCAGTGGCAGAACGCGGCTGTCACCATTGACGCGGCAATACAGGATCTCTACCTCGGCACGGTCCGGGTGGAAACGGATCTCGGCAACCTGGAGATGTACGCAGATTTCCTCCTGGAGAAAGTCTTCTACAACCTGGTGGAAAACTCCCTCCGCCATGGCGAACACGTCACGGTATGCAGGTTCACCTGCCGGCTCGAAGATGGGGGGGATCATCTCGTCCTCCTGTACGAGGATGACGGGGTTGGCATCCCGGCCGGTGCCAAGGAGAAGATCTTCCGGCGGGAATATTACCGGAACACCGGGTACGGGATGTTCCTGTCAACCGAGATCCTGGGCACAACCGGAATGAGTATCCGGGAGACCGGTGAGGCGGGCAAAGGCGCACGGTTCGAGATCCATGTGCCGGAGGGATCGTTCCGGTTCGGGGATACGGGTTGACCGGGGGGCCGGACGATACGCACAGGGGCATCGTTGTACTTCGCAATGATGCGGGAATTATTTTCTTAAAATTTCCCTGGAAAAATCCGATGTTTTGATGATAGTATAATGGGGGCTGATGCCCCAATGCCCCCTGGTGTGATGGACACCACCGCCACCGCGGCGGATCAATAACTGGAAATGAATTTTGTTAGGGAGAAATCGGCTCTGTTGAAACACACATGAACGAGCGTGAGCGTTCACACCCGAACTATGAAAATTAAAAATCCAGACTTTGTTCTGATATAAATTGTTAACTCAACTTAGTTAATTTTCATGGAAAATCCTCGTAGAACATTGAACACCCGCTGATTTTTGAGGAAACGCTCGATGGAGAAAATGATACATTTCAACTTGTTCTTAGTTCTACCGGTAACTTAGGGGTTCAACAGAGCCAGAAGTACTGGAACTAAAAATGATTATCCGTAAAATGGGAAAATTTGCTCTCTCCGCATTTCATTATTTAATTCCAGAAATGTCATCATAAAGATACAGGGTTGATAATAATTTCCATTCGTGTATACTGATTTCCAGTAGTGGTTGTGACAAATACTGTGTGAAGTCCTGAATTCAAATTACATTCTTTTTGACTTTGTCCAGTATTCCACGAATATACAAAGCTTTTATCAGCGTTTGGTTGAGTGTTCCCAATAATACAAGCGGTGGATGGAAGTGTTGACGTCCTTCCATCAACTACAAAGAATTTGACATTAGTTGGACAAGTGTCAGTCCCAGTGATTTCTACAGTATCACCCCAATGAGCTTGCTGTGTATTCAGTGTTGCTGAGATAAAACAGTTCGATGTTTGCTGGGTGGTGGATTTATCAGAATTCGAACCCAAACATCCAGCAATACTTACCATAAGGAGAACAATGAAAACGGCAAATAATACAAATTGAAGTTGATCATCTTGCATATTTCAATACTATTCATTTGGGTAATAAAAATTTGATCAATTTGATTGGCATTAAAAAAGACTTCCGAATTTCATTATTTAATTGTTTTTCAATTTAAATCTATACGACTCTTTCAATTAAGTTTAAGGCAATGTTTAATTAATCAAAACTGAAATGATGGATTAATCTACACTAACAAATTATTTTAAAATTAATGATAAGAGCCATCCATACGTTTTAAAATAAAAATATGTTACATCTTATAATACAAATACATCTTACGATTAAATAATGGAAATTTTACTATTTTGCTAATTGTTAAAAACAGACAATTCCGTCCATATATTTAGAGTAAATCGTAAACTGTATTTATTAGCATATCTAATTCAAATTAATGAAAAAATACAATATTCTATTTATAGTAATAATAATTTTTACCGTTTTGATCACTCAATGTACATCAACATCCCATTCAACGCAACAATACACGACAACTACTACTCAACATACAAAAAGCAGTGTGGCATCTCAAATAATCGCATCTATAGAATCAGATGAGAATCTCAAAGCACAAAAAATTTCTCATGCGATTGATTATACAAATCCTACGACGCGAGATTATGCATTAAAACTTGTGACGATAGGAACAACAACAGGCATTGTTGATATTAACCAAATCTGTGATATCTGGGATTATGGGAATGGAAAATGGGTGTATGTAAACGATCCTGAGGGTTCTGATTATTACTCTCCAGCAAGTCGTACTATAAATCTTGGCCTTAAAGGAGATTGCGATGATTTCGCAATTTTAAATGCAGCGGTTATGGAATCTATTGGGGGGAAATCACGAATAATTACTGCTTGCTCATCTAAGGGAATCTGCCATGCTTATGCAGAAGTGTATATGGATGATAACAATGGGGAACTTCAATCAATAACAAATTCCCTTGGTAAAAGATATGGAATTAAAACTGTGTATTATCATACTGATGTGAATTCAAAAGGAAACCGTGAATACTGGTTGAATCTCGATTGGCAAGCCGATAATCCCGGTGGGGAAATATTCTTAGACACTGGATCTTATGGCGTGTATTATCCAAATGGCAAGTACAAAGTCGTAAATAATTCTGGATTTACCGTATATCATCAAACGCCTACGATATCCAGCATCGTAAAATCAATTACTCCAACCTCAAAACCCACACTAGTTGTACAACGAATTATTACACCAAGTCCCACAGTCATACAACGAATTCAAAAAGTTACTACTACACCCACCAAAAGTCTCTCAGAGGCTCTCAAAGAGAAAGGGGTGATTTAATTGAATAAAATTGTAAGAAATAAAAAATTTAGTCTGTTGGATTCCGCTTTTTTCAATGCTCGATCCAATGTTTTGGCCACCGATCTCTGTATCTAATCCACGTAAAAGGGACTCTCGCCGCTTTACCCTTCTATCTGATATACTCTAGGTACTCTTTGCACCAGTCCCAGTGATCGTACACCATCTTTACGCTATTGATTTTTCTTACAATAGGGACAGCGTAGAGACATTGCAGGAACCTCGTACGTCTCTGAAATTTCCTCCGTGAATAGCGGACCGTCAGCAACCCGTATCACATCCCAATCCCTGAAACTATGAAGAACCATAACAAAAGTAACGGATTTGGGTTTTTTCCGGATCCCTTCCCGGACGAAGAGCCAAGAGATCAAACCGGAACAAATCTTCGTCAATCGTTCTGGGACCACGGAGAACGCGGGCCAAGAAAATCCATTGACGAGACGCCCGGATATTCTTGTGCAGGAACGAGATAATGGTCAGCAGGTACCGGATCGCAATGTTTCTGGAAGATGTCTTAGTATTCGGCTGGCTTTTTTGCCAAATAGTGACCATATCCATCAACAAAGCCGAAAAATCATTGAAATTTTTCTGACGCTCGCAGAAGCATGCACATCGCGGCGGAATCTCCTCTGGGTAACAATGTTGTATTCCCGTAAAGAAAATATTGCTTTGCAGAAACGCACATGAACTCCTGGTTCGCACCCGAATCATGAAAATGGTGAGAATGTAATTTGGGGAGGGCTCCCCGCCTCAGGGCCTCTCCGAGGCACGGCGGGGCAATACGTTGTTTTAAAGTGTGTAGAGGCACTGATCCGCCGCGGGGGCGCCCCTTCGGGGGCGGCGGTGTTCATCATACTTGGGGGTATGGGGGCATCAGCCCCCATCATCATATCCAGGAGAGAGGGTAATTTTCAGGGGAAATCCATTGATCCTTTACGTGACGCTCTTTGGGGCTCCGCCTTCGGCTCTGCCCCCGCCGCGTGGGCATCCCCCGCATTGCGATGTCGCTGGATTACCGGAATAATTCACCGGTAGTGATGTGGTGGCAGTCTGTTCAGGAGGCACCGTAATGCTTCCTGTCCCCCTCGGGGGACTGGTGGCGCAAGAGGGGGGTGATTGTGTCCCTCAAACGGATTTTATGAAGGTTGGAACAAAAGATCATCATTATTGCAAGCGGATACCCGGAAGATAATCAATCCCCAATACGAATTCTTAAATACAGATATTACTTATTATACAAATAGTGAGTAAGTCCCTCCCGAAACGGATGAGGCTACCTTATGGTGGTGTGACAAAGTAGAGAGGGCTTCACTCTTTTCATATTCTCCGGCCCTTAAAAAAATCCAATGCAATTTTCATTTTATCGCATAATTTCGGAAAATGATTTCCATCCACATACGGTTTGCATCCGTATTTTGTATAATGACGATATACGGTTCCTGCAACAATATCTGCTATCTGGATACCATATTCGGTTTTTGAATTGTGATGGAAAATTTTTACTTCAAGACAGGGAAACCGGTTAAACCTGTCAAACGATCTGGCCATTAAGGTCTGATTGAAGTCAAGTTGCCGGATTCCATTCAGAGATTTGTCAATTATTACATTAACATCGCTTTTAAAACCATATTTAATGATAATTTCTTCAACAAGCAATGCAGCCAGCCAGTTGTACAATCCGGATGTACTTCTGAGATCGGATTTCACCTCATCTTTTCGTAATAATGAATATGCAAAATCATAATCCCCTTTTAAGATTTCTTTGATAACAATCTCCCGGCATTCGTCGTGAAGATTCGAACTCTTAAGTTCATCGAATTTATACGATCCCCAGATCTTTCTTTTTGCCCTCATTACGTGTTTTTTACAGCATTTTTCGTCATTATGGTTTTTCACAATCACTGCGCCGAACACAAAAAATTTCGATCCGTCCGGGTATCCCAGATCTCCCGATTCGTCAATGTATATGTTCACACCTAACGGCGATGGAATTGGATGTTTATCAGATACCGTATGGCGATGCTGCATTGATGCCATGAAAGCCAGTTAGTATAATCTTTTATCATTTATAAATAGTTAATAAATGATTCGAGGCGGGACAGATAGTTACATACACGGGGATGAACGTAGTGAATTCTCCCAATTCCCGGAAAAAATCAGATATTCTTCTTCCTGCCGCTCGCGTCCCGCATGTAATGGCCGAACTCACTCTTTAACAGGATATCCCCGGCAAAGACCGGGCCGTCGTGGCAGACGCGGAGACCGGACGGATCGATACAGCACGATCCGCAGACCCCAACCCCGCATTTCATGTACCGGTGGAGCGAGAACTCGGTCTTGTGTTCAAGGCCTTTCTCTGCCACCTTGGCAAGCACAGCCCGCATCATCACTTCCGGCCCGCAGACCGCGATCCGGTCGTATGCCGCAAGGTTGAGGTCGTCCATCAGCGACGGGACGAACCCGTGATGGCCGCAGGACCCGTCGTCGGTGGCGATCAGGACATCGGTGTATTCGTCGAGCTGGTCGATGAAGAGGAGTTCGGCCTCGGTCCGGGCCCCGAGGAGCATGGTCATGACGCAGTCGGCCCTGACAAGCGGGAGGAGCGGGGCAGCTCCCACGCCACCGGCAATTGCAAGGATCTTCTCGGCTTTGGAGAAGCCATTACCCAGCGGCCCCCGTATCCCGATCTTGTCCCCCGGGGCAAGCGAGAAGAGCGCCGAGGTTGCATCCCCCACCTTCTGGACGGTGATGCTGTTTAAGGAGGAGAGGGCCATCGGGATCTCGTCCACCCCGGGCACCCAGGCCATGACAAACTGGCCGGGGGAGAATACCACCGGCGGCTCAAAGAAGAACGTCTGGATATTCGGGGTCTCTTTTTTGATCCGGGTGATCGTGGCCGTAACCGGCGTTCCTTCAGCCATGGGCGCACCCCACAAGTTCCTTTGCGGGAATCCCGTCCTTTGCGTACAGGCTGTCCCGGATAGTCCCAAAGACTTTCACATCGTCGAAAACCGCGCTGCCGATCTCCACGGCCTGTGCCCCCGCCATCATCATCTCCACAACATTGTCGGCATTCGAGACGCCGCCGCACCCGATGATCGGGATCTTCACGGACTCGTAGAGTTCGTACACGCACCGGACCGCGATCGGGAAGACGGCGCTTCCCGAGAGGCCGCCGTACCGGTTGCCGAGCATGGGGCGGCGGATACCAGTGGAGATCCGCATCGCCTTCACCGTGTTGATCGCAACAATCGCGCTCGCCCCGCCTTTCTCGGCAGCCCGCCCGATCGCGGTGATGTCCGTCACGTTCGGGGTCAGCTTCACCCAGGTGGGGATACCGCTTTTGCTCACGGCCCGCGTGCAGGCCTCGACCAGCACCGGGTCGGTACCGAT
>JBAYMI010000062.1:0-9532 GCA_041663625.1 Methanoregula sp. | reverse complement strand
CGCCTACTGTATGGCAGATATCGCCCACATCGCCGGCCTCGTTGCCACCGGCCTCCACCCGACATCGGTCGGCGTGGTCAACTTCACCACCACCACCACCCACAAGACCCTCCGCGGCCCCCGCGGCGGTGCTATCATGTGCAATGCGGATCTCGGGACGCTCATCGACAAGGCAGTCTTCCCCGGCATGCAGGGCGGCCCCCTGATGCACACGATCACCGCAAAAGCGGTCTGCTTCGAGGAGGCGCTCAAGCCCTCGTTCAGGGAATACAACAAGCAGATCATCAAAAACGCCAGGACCCTTGCCGAGACCCTGATGGCAGGCGGCCTCCGGCTCGTCTCGGGCGGCACCGACAACCACCTCATGCTCCTCGACCTGACAGAGCAGGGCATCACCGGCCTTGAGGCCGAGACCGCGCTCGGCAAGGCCGGCATCACGGTCAACAAGAACACGATCCCGAACGAGACCAAGAGCCCGTTCGTCACGAGCGGTCTGCGGATCGGTACGCCGGCCATCACCTCACGGGGCATGAAAGAGGCCGAGATGCGCCTCATCGGCAACTGGATCACCACCGTGGTCAAGGATATCCACAACGAGGCCGCGATCAGGGATATCCACGCAAAAGTCATAGCGATGTCGAGCAGCTTCCCGCTCTACCCGGAATAATCCCGATACAGGTGTTGCCATGACCACGATCCTTGACGGGAAAAAGACGTCCGAGAAACGCCTTGCGATCCTCAGGGAAGAGATCAAAGGATCCGGGCTCCACCCGCATCTCGCCACGGTAATCGTAGGCAACGATCCCGCGTCACAGATGTACGTACGGATGAAGCACAAGGCCTGCGAGCAGGTCGGGATCGGGTCGGTAGGGGTCGAGCTTCCCGCCGACGTGAAGACCCGCACCGTGGTCGATAAGGTCCGGGCGCTGAACCGGGACGGGACGATTGACGGGATCCTTGTCCAGCTCCCGATGCCGGAACAGGTTGACGCCGAGCGGGTGATAGGCGCCATCGACCCGAACAAGGACGTGGACGGGTACCACCCGGAGAACATGGGCAACCTTTTTTTGGGAAAACCCCGGTTCTCTTCCTGCACGCCGGCCGGGATCATGACACTTCTCGCGGAATACGAGATACCCGTTGCCGGTGCCCGGGCGGTCATTGCCGGCAGGAGCATTGATGTTGGACGGCCCATGGCTGCGCTGCTCCTCAACGCCGATGCAACCGTCACGATCTGCCACAGCAAGACAAAAGACCTCGCCGAGGAACTGAAGCGGGCCGACATCCTCGTCTCGGCCATCGGCAAGCCGCACTTCATCACCAGGGAGATGGTGAAGGAAGGTGCCGTTGTCATCGATGTCGGCATCAACCAGCTGGAGGGGAAACTGGTCGGCGACGTGGACTTCGAGGCGGTAAAGGAGATCGCCTCGGCAATCACACCGGTGCCCGGGGGCGTTGGCCCGATGACCATAGCCACCCTGATGGAGAATACCTTCCGCTCGGCAAAGGAGAGGGCATGCGATCGTGTGTTGTAAACAAGCTCACGATCGGCGGGGATGCACCCCCGCGTGTCATGGGTGTCCTCAACTGCAGCCCTGAATCCTTTTATCACGACTCTTTTATCCCCACGAACGAGATCCATAAGAAAGCCGTCGAGATGATCGAGCAGGGAGCCGACATGCTCGACGTAGGAGCACGGAGCACGGCACCCAATGCCCAGGCGATCAGCGGGACGGAAGAGGCAACCCGGATCGACGCTGCCTTGAAAGAACTGGACGGGACCGGGTTCACCATCTCGGTGGACACGATGAACCCGTGGGTGCTGGATGTCTGCCTGAAGCACGAGATTCACGCGGTGAACGACATTGCCGGATTTGCCTCGAAGGCCTACGTTGACCGCGTGGCGCAGGCCGGTCTCCCTGCATTTGTCATGGCAACCGATTATACGCCGGGCGATGCCGCCGGCCTGGATGCAACAGAGAACGCACTTGCAACGGTGGTCGGGCGGTGCGAAGCCGCAGGGATCGATAACTATGTGCTCGATCCGGGCGTCGGGATCTGGACCCCGCAGCGCTCCTATGAAGACAACTGGGAGATCTGCAGGCATTTCGACCGGTTCTGCAGATTCGACCGGCCGCTCCTTGCCGCCATCTCCCGCAAGAGTTTCATCGGGAATCTCGTTGGACGCGAACCCGAGGCCCGGCTCGCCGGGAGCCTTACGGTTACCACGTTCCTTCTCCAGAAGGGGGCATCGATCGTGCGGACGCACGATGTGAAAGAGACCGTTGATGCAATCAGGGTGTATTCCTGCATGGTGAACGCCCCATGAACTCCTCGTACGAGGTCTTCGGGCTCGCAACCGGGATCATCCGGAGCGGTGATCCTATTGCAGATCGCGTCCTTGTCGCGGCAGAGAGAACCTGCGGGGGATTCGAGGAGGGGGATATTCTCGTCCTTGCTGAAACCGCGGTTGCAACGTCCGAGGGGAACGTCATTGACCTTTCCCACGTGAACCCGACCGCCCGTGCACAGGAACTCTCCGAGAAGTATCGGATCGATCCCCGCGTTGCGGAGGTCGTCCTGCAGGAGAGCGACTCCATTGTCGGGGGCATCCCGGGCTTCCTCCTCTGCATGAAGGCCGGCACGCTCCTCCCGAATGCAGGAGTGGACGCCTCCAATGCCCCGCCCGGCTGCGTCACCCCCCTTCCTGCCAATCCTGACCAGAGCGCCCAGTCGGTCAAAGAGGCCATCGAGGCCAGGACTGGTGTGAAGATCGGGGTCATCGTCGCCGACAGCCGCACCCATGCGATGCGCCTGGGATGCAGCGGCGTAGCTATCGGATCGGCCGGGTTTCCATCCGTGATCGATGACCGGGGGAGATCCGACCTCTTCGGCCGCAAACTCGAGGTCACGAAACGGGCGATTGCCGACAACCTTGCCTCTGCCGCAGAACTGGTGATGGGAGAAGCGGACGAGTGCACACCGGCGGTCATCATCCGCGGCACCGGCCTTCCCCTTGGGGAGCAGATCGGCGTAGATACCATCGATGCCACCGAATGCCTCTTCATGGGGGCATTTGCCAAGGACAGGAAAGCGTGGTAAGGAGGTCCTGTCAGGACTGCCTGCCGGAATCGATCCTTTTTTATGAACGTTTTGCCAGGATGAGATGGATTCTGGATTCCTCGGTAAATTGCCCCGACGGTTCGAGATCCAGGAGTCTCCGGGTGAGGCGTGTGCGGAACTCGTCATGCCGGTCAGCGAGGAGCTCGGGTGCGGCATAGGAAGTACTCAGCTGGAGTCCGATGATATCGTCGATCGTCAGGATCGCCCGTACGGTGAATGTGTGCTCCTCAATGACGGGGAACGGTGACCTCCTGAAGACGTCTTCATGGCACATCTCCTGCCGTTTCTTCAGCCGGCCCGAATAATCCCAGCCATCGCCCAGCATTTCGCGGAGCACGTCCCTGACCGCATCACCCCACCGGTTATCGAGGTGCGAGAAGAAACTGTCATTCCGGCTCACACAGGCAATCCCCCCGCCAAGCTCGATCATGCCATCCAGCGTCCGGAGCACCGCCTCCCGATCCATCCAGTGAAAACTCAGGCCCATGGTACAGAGCCGGAGCGGGGGCAGACCAAGCGTGGCAATGGTGGAGTCTGCCCCGGTATACCAGCAGATCCGTCTGGCACCGGGTATCCTGCAGCATCGTTGTGCTTCCGCGAGCATCCCGGGATCAGGATCCACCGCATGGACCCGGAACCCCCGCTCCGCAAGGGGGATCGCCACATTCCCGGTCCCGCAGCCAAGATCCAGGATCTCCGATGAGGGGGTCAGATCGAACCCGGATATAATGGCATCAAAGACCTCCCCGGGGTATCCTTTCCGGTAACGTGCATAGTAACCGGCTTTTCCTGAAAAAAAGCCGGTCTTTCCGAAGGGAGGCACCGGATCAGCCGGTTCGGGTGAAGGACGCATATCGCATCCCGGTGCGTACCGCTGAAGGATAAAACCGCCGACACGGGGGATCGTTTGTTGCACCCGTCAGTACCTTCAGTCGCTCCGGCCTGCCGCAGTATCTATATGTACTGGAAACGCCACTAACTCCATAAAAGGAAAGCCTGTGTCATACCGCACAGTATTCCCCCTATATACAAAGACCGGCAATATGCCGGGATACGGGATGCCGGGTCCGGCCCGGCGTCTCCATGGCAGCACAGATACCTGGTGAAGACTTTGGACACCACTACGCAACCGGGCAACACTATCCCGGATAACAGCGCTTCCGGCAAAGGCCTCCCCTATAAGTGGGTAGCCCTGTCGAACACGACCATTGCCACGTTCATGGCAACCGTCAACGGGAGCATCATCCTCATTTCCCTCCCGGCAATCTTCAATGGCATCAGCATCAATCCCTTAACCTCGTTCCAGTACCTCCTCTGGATGCTGATGGGCTACGGGCTCGTCACCGCAACCCTCCTGCTCAGTTTCGGCCGGCTCTCCGACATGTACGGGCGGGTGCGGCTCTACAATATCGGGTTTGCCATCTTCACGGCAGGGTCCATCCTCCTCTTCCTGACCCCCGATACCGGTGACGCCGGCGCCATTGAGTTGATCGGATTCCGGCTCCTCCAGGCGGTCGGGGCTGCGTTCATCTTCTCCAACAGTGCCGCGATCCTCACCGATGCATTCCCGCCGGATGAGCGGGGCAAGGCCCTTGGCCTGAACATGGTCGCGGCCCTCTCCGGCCAGTTCATCGGCCTCTTGATCGGGGGTATCCTTGCGGTATACCACTGGCGCTATGTCTTCCTCATCAGCGTCCCCATCGGAGTTATCGGCACCATCTGGGCGTTCATGAAACTCAAGGAGCCGGCGTACCCGAAGAAAGCCCGGAAGATCGATCTCTGGGGCAATCTCACCTTCATCGGGGGCCTGACCATATTCCTCATCGGGATCACCTACGCACTGATCCCGTACGGGAATGACGCGATGGGATGGGCAAACCCGTTGGTCATTGCATCGATGGTCGTCGGTCTCCTGCTGCTCATCGCTTTTCCCTTTGTCGAGAGCAGGGTGGAGGACCCGATGTTCTCCATCGACCTCTTCCGGATCAGGAACTTCGCGTACGGCAATGCCGCCGCGTTCCTCTCGGCTATCGCCAGGGGCGGCGTGATGATCATCCTCATCATGCTCCTGCAGGGGATCTGGCTCCCGCTGCATGGGTACAGTTTCGAGTCCACGCCGTTCTGGGCCGGGGTGTATATGCTCCCCTTAACCATCGGTTTTGTTATTATGGGGCCGATCTCCGGTCTCTTCTCAGACCGGTACGGCGCACGGTGGATCAGCACGGCCGGGATGCTCCTTGTGGCACTCTCGTTCGTCATGCTCGCCCTCATGCCCTATGACTTCGATTACCTGACCTTTGCCATCGCCCTCCTGATCATGGGCATCGGGAACGGCATGTTTGCCTCGCCGAACTCCGCGGCAATCATGAACTCCGTCCCACCGGGCGACCGGGGCGTCGCCTCCGGCATGATGTCCACCCTGATGAACTCAGGGTTCGTCATCAGCATGGGGATGTTCTTCACCATCATCGTTGTCGGCCTGACAAAGGAGTTTCCCGCAGCCCTCTCTGCATCGCTCACGAATGCCGGGGCCGCCCAGCTCATACCCGCGATGAGCAGCATCCCGCCAACCGGCGCACTGTTTGCCGCGTTCCTCGGGTACAACCCGGTGGAGATGATCCTGGCCGGGCTGCCCGTATCGGTAACAGGAACCATTGCCCCGGCCACGCTTGTTCTCCTGACCGGAGTGACGTGGTTCCCTACCACCCTCGCCACCGCGTTCATGCCCTCCCTTGCCACCACGTTCATCTTTGGCGCCATCCTCTCGCTCATCGCAGCCGCATTGTGCGCACGGGGAGGAGAGCGCTACGTACATGAGATCCACGGGCCGATCGTCCGCGATGCCGGGGTGGCCGCCCAACCCGAAACAGGTTTAAGGCAGGACGATAAAAACATCGCAGAAAAAGGAGAGAGGACAAAACTACCATGACTACCCGGTTATTTGAGAAGATCCTGATCGCAACGGACGGATCAGAGAAGAACAGGGCTGCCGTAGAAGAGGCACTGAGAATCGGGAGGGCCTGCGGATCGGAAGTATATGCGGCCTATGTGGCGGACCTCAGTTTCGAATCCGCATCTGCCGATGTAGCTATACGCGATACCTGGGAAGTAATCCAGAAAGAGGCTGATACCACACTTGCTGCTGTCCGCTCCAGGGCAGAAGGAGTGCCCATGAAGACGGTGATCCTGGAAGGAAAGCCGGCTGCCGAGATCGTGAGGTTTGCCGCAGAGAACCAGATCGATCTCATCGTGATCGGAACCCGGGGAAAGCGCGGGTTTGAACGGCTGCTCCTCGGGAGCGTTGCCGAACAGGTAGTACGATCGGCACCATGCAAGGTCCTTGTCGTGAAGTAAGGGGCACCTGTGCCGACGGACGGAGACCACTTACCGTCTCTGCCGTTTTGCAAACGCGATCTTTGCGTCCAGTGCTTTTCTCTTTTCCCTGAGAACACCCGGGGGAGCACCGTCAATGGCAAGCGACTCGATCCCGGCAAAGTCCCGGATCATGTCGGTCCGTTCCTCTGCTGTGAAATCAGTGTCGCTGACACGATCCATGAACTCCACTTCGCCGTCAACCTCCGCCTCCGGCGGGATAAAGGCAACCCGGCATTTCGTGCGGCAGTACCGGCACCGGCCGGGGTATTTCCCGCGGGAGCGTTCTCTCCGGGACAGGATCCGGAAGTTCATACCTTTGCACTCGGGGCACGTCCACTCCAGCGTAAGCGCCTTGAGGAACCCTGCTGCATCCCTCTCAAAGAGCCAGTCAAACATCAGGATCGCCCGTATATCCTCTAAATCCACATTTTCACCACCCAGAGTAATCGTGCGAAGGCATTGCGGGACGATCCGGCCACCGGTCAGCACCCCCGGAACGTGATACGGCTCTGGCCGTAATAATTCCAGAAGAACGCGCAGATCGTTGCGATGACTTTTCCCACCAGGTAATTGAGCGCCAAGAATTCCACGGCAAGCCAGATGATGCAGACATTCACCATGAGGCAGCTGACAGAGATGGCCGCAAATGTGGAGAACTGGAGGAGTGTAGCACCCGATACATCGTGGAACGTGAGGTATTTGTTCAGGCAGTAGCTGACCACGATCCCGGTGCAGTACGACACAATGGCGGCCGGGATATACCACATCTTCCAGAACTCGCAGAGGCAATAGAGCAGCCCGATATCAACGAGCGACGATATGACGCCAGAAACAAGGAACCACCCTATATGTTCCCGCCCGAACGCAACAGAGACACAGGTCATTCTTTCACCACCTCAACATCCGGCCGGCCTCACGCCACGGCTTGTCCCGCGTACCCTGCGCAGTCATACAGGCCGCTCTGGGAACCGGTTGCTGAATCCTGCGCCATGGATCCACCTGCTGCTGACAGGCCGGGCATGCTGCCCTGCATCCCGCTCTGTATGCCGGGAAATGTCCGGTTGCCACTGCCGGATAAGGTCCGGGTCGCATCTTCTGTCGCAACGGTACCGGACTCACCACCCCACGATGACGAGGGAACTGCCGCACAGGAACTCTGGACCCAGCTGAAGAGCTCGCTGTTTCCGGAGGTCCCCCCGCCACCCTGCGCACCGGAGAGGTAGAAATACCGGATCTCACCGTCATCGACCATCTGCTTCAGTACATCCACGGTCAGGACCTCATCGCTGCCGCCGAATCCTCCCAGCGACATCACGGGTTTTCCTGTCTCGATGATCAGTTCGGCACCGGCGCCCATGCTGCTGGGCACGGCAACGATCCAGGTCTCGCCCGTGGAGTGGGTGAGGAGATAGTCGGCAAGGTCCGGGACACTGCTGTCAGAGCTCGCACCGGGCGTGGCATTCATACCGCCATCACCGGTACCCTGCCCCGACAGGCGGGGACCTGCCACGGGCAGGATATTCCCCGACCCGTACATGAGGGGCGTGCAGGCCCAGACGAACGGAGCGATGAAGAGGAGGGAGATCGCTCCGACAGCAACGATCTGATTTATCTTCCCTGTCCCGTCAGGATTCCTCATCCTGAAGGCTATCAGCAGGGTGGTGAAGGCCACCGTGCCGATCCCTATCAGGGCCGGGAGGGGGCCTGACCATGAAGCCGTGTAGAGCAGGAAGACCACCTGGACGAGGCCGGTGACAAGGATCGCTGCCGGAAGGAGCCAGCCTTTCACCCCTCCTTCGAGATATGCCGCGTACATCGCAGCGGCACTGACCCCCGCCAGTGCTGCAAGCGGCGGGGCGATGGTGGCAATATAGTAGGTGTGCCAGAACCCGGTAGTGAAGCTGAAATAGAGCAGGCCGGGCAGGAGCCAGAGCCCCATCGCCATAAGGGTCAGCCCTTTTTCCCCGGACAGGCCGGCATCCTCCAGCCCTTTGAGCGAGAGTGCAGCAGGCCGTTTCCAGAGTGCCAGCAGCCCTACCAGCGCAAAGGGGAGCAGCCAGCTGATCTGGCCGGCAAGCCCTTCGCTGAAGAGCCGGGTGATCCCGGGCGTCCCGGTCCCGTCTCCCATCCCGCCAATACGGATATTGCCGGGCGCGGATCCGACAGAGCCTCCCGGACTTCCGGCAGGTCCACCGGCACCACTCGTACCCGACGGGGGCGTGCCAGCCGGAGCAGAGCCCTGGGCCATGTCCGGGGGTTGCTGGGTACCGGCACTCGCCCGGTCCATCACGTTCCCTGAGGCAGTACGACTGGCCGTACGGTTCTGCATACCTCCTGCTACAAATGATGTACCACTCTGGCTATCATCCGGGGGCATATTGCCATACGCAGTTGAAGTGCCCTGCGCAAATCCTCCAGGGCTCCCGCCCTGCCCGGTCGAGTCACTCTCCAGCCGGTGAATACCATTATAATTGACGATGAGACCAAGGACAGAATTATCCCCGCTGCCGCCGATATACGGGCGCTGGTCCGCGGGGATCATATCAACGGCAGCTGCCCACGAGAGAGAGACCGCGGCAAGCACAACAATCGCAAGGGCGATATGAAGTACGCGTTTTCCCACGGGATGCTCCTTTGCCCCGAGGAGGTAGATGGCAATGATCGCAGGAACGACAATAAACGCCTGGATCATCTTGACATTGAACCCGATGCCGACCAGGATCACGGCAGACAGGAGGCAGGGCAGGGATGATTCACGGGCAGCCTTCAGGCCAACCCAGATTGCCAGGAGGAGGACGAAGATGAGGATCCCGTCCATGGTGCCGTTCCGCGAGACCGCAACAAAGATCGGGGTTATCGCAAGGGCGAGCGCCGATACCAGCCCCGCAGGTTTCCCGAAGGGCCGGGAGATTATCAGGTACACCAGCGCAACGGAACCGACACCGGCAAGCGCCTGCGGGAGGACGAGCGACCAGCCCGAGAATCCCAGCAGTGCCGCGCTCGCCGCCTGCACCCAGAGGCCGACCGGGGGTTT
>JBAYMI010000061.1:0-9617 GCA_041663625.1 Methanoregula sp. | reverse complement strand
CAGGAGATCAGGTCCGAAGTCCAGAGGTTACAACAGATCGAGGCGATCCTCGAGAGCGAGGATGCCTCCCTGGAGCTGATCTACATGTCACTCAATGAACCACTCATCAAGGATATCCCGTCCCAGCGGATCGTGGGGAAGAAGGGGACCGGCGTGTACAGCGAGACTATCTCCCGGCTCATGCCGGCACTCTGCAGCCAGATCTTCTCTGAGGAGAACCGGAGGAACGAGCTGAAAGTGACCGGGCCGTTCATGACGCTGTACTATGACTGCGAGTACCGCGAGAAAGATGCCACCATGGAGTGCGCTGCCCCCATCACCGGCAGGATCGTCCTCTCTGACCCGGAGATGGAAGTACGGACCCTGCCTGGCGGGAAGTGTCTCTCGCTCATCCACAAGGGCCCGTACACCAGCCTCCACAAGGCATGGTGCCGGATCGGGGCATATGCCGAAGAGCGGAACCACGTTGCCTGTGGTCTCCAGCGCGAAGTGTATCTCTCGGACCCGGATGTTGTGCCGGAAGACGAACTTTTAACCGAACTGCAGATCCCCATCGGAGAAACCCCCGGGCCAGGGAACTGATCGGGATTACCCCTGATTTTTTTCATTCAGATAAACGGGATTCCCGTAAGGTACAAAAAGAATTAAACGCCCCACGTGCAAGCTATGCAGCAATAATGTCCCCCGTAGTGAGACAGGATTGCCCCTGCCCGAACACCAAATGCAGCCGCTTCACGCTCTGTGACGAGTGCGAAGCGTCCCGGGTACGACAGGGAAAACTGCCATTCTGCCAGCGGCCAAAGCGGACCCTGCTGGACCGGATCCGAAAAATGCTGGGGATGAACAGGTAATCCTTTTTGTGCCCGACCCCTGGGATAACGGGCGGAGAGCACCAGGTGTCAGGATTGCCGGGTTGCGGGAGTCACCAGCCGGTACATCCCCCCCGGCACATGGATCTCGAACCGTGCCCCCTGGCCATGCTCTCCGGTCTCCCGGATGGTGAGGCGGGTGATTGCAAGCACTTCCCGCACCAGAAAGAGGCCAAGACCAGTATGCTTTCCCACCCCTTTTAAGAAGATCCGCTCCTTCTCTTCCGGGGCCACCCCGTTCCCGTCATCCTCAACAGAGACGACATACCCCTCAGGAGTCTCCTCCCCGTTCACCGTTATCCTATTCACGTTCCCCCCGTGCATGACTGAATTCTCAAAGAGGTTCTGGAACACCATCCGGAACAGGGGATCGGCGAATATTTCGCAGGTTTCAAGACAGGGATCCAGGGACACGCGGGTGAAACCATGGTCCATGCATACCGTCGTTATCGCAGCGTGCAGGTTCTGCCACCGGGGTTTCTTCACACCGATGTCCTGGTACTGCTGGGTAAAGGAGATCTGGCTCCGGATCACCTCGCCGGAACGTATCGCCCTGCTCAGCAGCTGGCGGTTCTCCGGGTCTGCAATCTCCACTTCAAGAAGCCCGAGAGAGCCCTGGAGTACGGTCAGCTGGTTGAGGATATCGTGCCGGGTGATGCTTGAGAGCAGGTTCAGTTTCTTGTTCGCTTCCAGCAGGGCCTCTTTTATCCGCTTACTTTCCGTGATGTCCCAGCCCACTGACTGGTACTCGATGATCCGGCCGGCACTATCGAAGATGGCTCGATCGCTCCAGTGCTGCCATCGTATTTCCCCGGAGGGCATGACGATCCGGTGATCGATTGCGGCTACGGGACGGGCCGGGGAGAACTGTGCCAGCTGCTGCTTCATCAGCACGGCATCTTCTTTGGGGAGAACAACCGTGTGCGGCCTTCCGATACTGGTCTTGCGGTCAAGACCGAAATACCGGCAGTACGCATCGTTGACGAACGTCAGTTTCCCGTCGGGACTGAACCGGCAGATGAACTCTGTCTGGTCTTCCACGATATCCCGGTACCGCTCCTCGCTCCGGGTCAGCTCCACCTGGTTCTTCGCAAGCTCGTCATAATTCTGCCGGAGCTCCTCTTCCGTTGCAGTCAGCTGCTCATACGCGGAGTGCAGCTCCATCTGGCTCTTTCCCAGTTCATCGTAATTCTGGCGCAGCTCTTCCTCGGTTGCCGTGAGCTGTTCGTAGGCGGCATGCAGATCATCGTACGTACGGTTCAGCTTATCTTCGATTGATTTCCGGGAGGTAATATCCCGGCCCACTGACTGGTACTCGATGATCCGGCCGACATTGTCGAAGATGGCCCGATCACTCCAGTGCTGCCACCGGACTTCCCCGGAGGGCATGACAATCCGGTGATCGATTGCGGCAACAGGATTGCCCTGGGATATGGCAGAGAGATGCTGCTTTATGACCGGGCGATCTTCCTTTGGCAGGGTGACGGGGTGGGGCTTTCCAATGCAGGTCTCCTTCTCAAGACCGAAATACCGGCAGTATGCATCGTTGACGAACGTCAGTTTCCCTTCCGGGCTGAACCGGCAGATGAACTCTGTCTGGTCTTCCACGATATCCCGGTACCGCTCCTCGCTCCGGGTCAGCTCCTCCTGGTTCTTTGCAAGCTCGTCATAGTTCTGCCGGAGTTCTTCCTCGGTTGCCGTGAGCTGTTCGTAGGCCGTGTTCAGCTCATCGTTCGCCCGTTTCAGTTTCTCTTCCATCTCCTTGCGCTGGGTGATGTCGCGGACCGACTCGATCGCACCGACAACCTTGCCGGAAGCATCATAGATCGGAGAGGCCGTGAGCCAGTAATGAACACGGTTCCCGTCGGATCGGGGCGGAGTGTATGTTTCAGCAGTGAGCAGGTTACCGCTCCGTTTCAGGTCCGGGTATTCCTTTTCCGCGTCTTCTCCTGTCCGGACAATGCAGTCTGCAAGAGCGGGCCGCCTGTCGCCGTGTATCGGGATAGAGTACGAATGATTCCCGGTGCCAATCACCGACTGGGGAGGCACACCGGTCAGTTCTTCCATCATCCTGTTCCAGAGAATGACCTTGCCCTTCAGGTCGATAGCAAACGTAGCATCCGGCAGGAAATTGATCAGGTCGACAAGCTGTTTTTTGGAAGTCTTCAGTTCTTCCTGCACCTGGCGCTGTTCGATGGCGGTCCGGATCTTGTATTCCAGTTCGGTGAACTGCGATTTTGGCTCCCCGCCCTTCTGGAGGTAGAAATCAGCGCCGTTGTTTAAGGCTTCTATGACGATCTCTTCGCGTCCCCGCCCGGTAAAAAGGATGAACGGGAGCTGCCTGAAATGCTTGCGGATATACTGGAGAAACTGGATGCCGTTGATCCCCGCCATCTGGTAATCCGAGATGATCGCGTCATAGGAGTGCCGGTGGATCTTTTCAATGCCTTCCGCTGCCGAAAGCGCTGTATCGACACGGATGTGCCCCGACATACCAAGGAAAATCCTGCCGATATCCAGGAGGGCCGGTTCATCGTCAACATAGAGTACGGAATACATTATTCGTGCAGGGATCCTCTGGTAAAGTGTGTTGTGGTTCAATAAATGTCAACCGATCTGTGGATTTTCAGCCGGGTGGGGAGCGCCTGCATGGCAGGAGTGGGAGACTGATTTTCCTGAGGACGGGGTATGATCCCCCCTGGCTCCCATGATGTGGACAATCAAAAAAAGAGGGTTCTTACAAACCCCCGACCCGGAGAGTCGTTGAAGTTCACGTAACCGTTCTGACAAAGGTTCTGTGACAACGGCCTCATCAGGATAGATGAGTGTCACAGAAGCTGTATCAGGGGGGCCGGTCATAATCAGTATCAGGGATGACCATCCGGGGTGGCAGCCCCGCACGGGTCAGCCAGGGGGAATTGTGTGGTTTCCAGAAAATACCGTGGAATAGTATCCGGCTGTCTTTCACTGGTGATCGTTCTTGCACTCCTGCATGCGATCTCCGGTATTGCTCCGGTGCAGGGTGCTGTACCTGAATATGCCCGGGGAACAACGGTTCCCTTAAATCCCCAGTACCAGAGCGGGGATCCGGCTATTACATTCCATTATGTTTATTCCAATGATTCCGTTGTCTTCCAGAACCTGCAAAAGACCAATAATCCCCCGTATTCCACAGGGCTCTATCTCTACCGGATCTCAGAGAACCGGACGCAGCTGATACCGGGAACGCAGGATGATGAGCACGGCGCAGAGATCCAGGGGACGAGGATCCAGGGCGACCTGATCCTATGGCGGCACATGTTCTTCGAAGAAGTTTTCCATCTCTACAACAGCACGACAGGTACCGAAAGGATAGTTCCTGATGCATCGGCATGGGGTACCCTGAAGACCTACCAGCGCCAGTTCGGGAACGTCACGGTTGATACGGTCCAGCGGGCGGATCCTGCGATTGACGGGGATCGTCTCGTCTGGACCCAGGGCTTCTCAACCGCCACCAATGAGCCGGAGACCGACCTGTACATGATGAACCTGACGACCGGCGAAGTTATTACCATAAGCGAGAGCCCGGGCCGGCAGGAGCGCCCATCCATCTCCGGCCGGTACATTGTATGGGAGGATACGAGAAATGGCGTGGAGAACCCGGATATTTACCTGTACGATATCGAAACCCGCAGGGAGTCCCCGATCTGCACGGATCCCTCGTACCAGCGGTACCCGACCGTATCGGGCGATTATGTGACATGGATTGATTTCCGGAACGGGTTCGATGCCAGCCAGGTCCGCATGTACCATATCCCGACCGGCACAGAGACCGTGATCGGCGGGGACCTGATGATGCGCCATGAAATACCGTACATCTCCGGGAAAAGGATTGCTTTTCTCGAGTGCATTCCCTATGCCATCGATCCGCGGGGAATATGCCAGGGTTTTCTCTACGATATCAGGACCGCCACGTACACGAGTCTTCCTGAAACGAAGAACAGCCAGGCAATCTGGGGAATTTCAGGAGACCGGATCCTCTATTCCGAGGAGTCCGATACAAACCGGCAGATGTACCTGTTCACGATTGAGAACCTGACAACAACCCTGTCCATGCCGGCGACCCCTGATCTGCCCCGGAATGCCGTAAGCGCCCACCCGGCCGATACTCCGGTTACGGGAACCTCCCCTGCGGGAGAGAGCCCGGGTTTCGATCTCCTGCTGTGCAGTCTTGCCATTTCCCTTGCCGGTCTCCTTGCACTATACCGAAAAGACGGCCAGAAATGATATACACCACAGACGGTTGACCCGGAGATCGTTTTAAGAACCCGCTGCCGTCCCTCGTATGAAATTCTTCATCCCTGCTGTTCATCTCATGAGAAGAGGGGTAGCAGAAAACGGGGGTGCCAGTTTCCAAATAGTCCCAAAAGAGAAAGGAGCCTGCTTTACACCCCTTCCGCCGGCAATTTCGGCAGCCGGTCGCGGAAATGCCAGAAGACGAGCGCCAGCACCACGTAGAAGAGCGCAACAAACCACCCGAACTCGCCGAGCATCATCTGCCCCGCATCGGTCGTTGTGGTAAGGGCGGGATAGAATACCTGGATGAAGTAGTTCCAGAACCCATGGAAGAGGACCGCAGGCCAGACACTCCCTGAGGCCAACCGGAGCCAGGCAAGGATGAGTCCTGCACCCATAACAGACGGGATAAAGACGGCCAGCGAGTACCATATCGATCCTGCACCGTGATAGCCGCCAAAGATCATCATCGGGAAGTGCCAGACCGTCCATATTGCCCCGGAGATCAGGGCGAGTTCGGTGAACCCCATGCACCGGCCGAGTTCAGGGACAAGGAAACCCCGCCACCCGAACTCCTCACCTGCCGCGGCAAAGCAGTTGTAGACAATGGCATACAGGAACGCAGGAACGAAGGTAAGGGAGAAGATGGTAGCGACCTTCTCCGTATTGAACGGGGCGATCCCGGAGATCCAGGCCGTGCCGAACATGCAGAGCCCCGCGGCGATGGGCAGCAGGATACCCATGGCAAGCCAGGCCGGTTTCCCGATGCCGATACCAAATCCCTTGAGATTGCGCTGGAAGATGAGTCGGGTGCAGACCGCTGCAAAGGCCGGACCCCACATGGCACCGACGGCGTAGAGGGTCAGCATCGCCACATTGTCCTTTACCAGCGGAGTCTGCGAGGTCAGAAACCAGAATATTGACGAGAATGCAAATGTTAGGATGACGAAGGTGATGACGGTCTTCTTCGGATCCGCAGCCGGCCTGGATAGCGCAGGTGAATCTTCCATAAAATATCTCCCGGCACCTGAGGGTATAAAAGCATCTGTTTTATTTTGGCCTGTTGAGAGAGGAGACCAGATAAAAAACAACGAGTTTACCAGGTCCCGGCCGAAGCCTGCGGTATCTTGATCCCGAGGCGCTCGTACAGTGCCTCCACACCGGGCTCTTTCCCCAGGAATTTCTTTAAGAGCACGGAGCCGTCCTCCATGTTGCCCCGGGCAAGGATCTCCTGCCGGAACTTCATGCCGAGATCCCGGCTGGTCATCCCGGTACGTTTGAACGCGTCAACGATGTTGAGCGCGTACACCTTCGACCAGAGATAGCCGTAGTATCCTGCATCGTAACCGCCCATGAGGTGGCCGAACGATGCCATCGGGTGAGTTCCCGCAAGGGGGCGGATCCCCATGATCTCCTCGTATGTCCGGTAATCCGCATCGGTCACGTTGACCGGTCCTGCGGTCGTGTGGAATTGCATGTCCACCATCGCATTGGCCAGCTGCCGGCTGTAGTAATAGCCGTTCCCGATATTCCGCGATGCAATGACCCGGTCCCGGAGTTCCACAGGGATCTTCCTGAAGGTGTCCGTGTAGTGGCCTGAGATAGATTCCAGTACCTGAGGGTCCCAGGCCCATTCCTCAAGGGTCTGCGAGGGGGTCTCGACAAAATCCCACTCCACGTTGAATCCCGACTGGGTGCCGTACGGCACCGTGGTGAGGAGGACGTGCATGGCATGGCCGGTCTCGTGGAAGAGCGTCTCGATCTCCTCCATGGTGAGGAGGGCGGGTTTATCCCCGTCAGGTGCATGGAAATTCCCGATGATGGCAAGAACGGGTGGATTATACGTGCCGTTTTTCTGCCTCCCGTTGGTTACCGGAGACGCGCAGAAATGCCCGTACTTCCCATCCCGGGGATAGAGATCCAGGTACAGGTATCCTACCGTTGCATTGTCGCTTTTGTTTCTCACCCGGAACAGCCGGACCTCCGGGGACCAGACCGGGACATCCTTCACCTCATCGAACCCGATATCAAAGAGGGTGCCACAGATGCCAAACAGGCCCTTTTGCACGCGATCCACCGGGAAGTACTCCCTGACCTCCTCCTCGTTGTACGCATACTGCTCTTTCTTCTGGCGCTCCAGCAGCCAGGCAACATCCCAGGGATCGACAGCCGTCGCATCCGGGTCCCGCTCCTTCTTGATGAGGAGGAGTTCGGCGAGTTCGGCCTGTGTCTTCTCTTTCAGGGGTTCCTTTAAGGAGGTAAGGAACGCCATGACCGCGCCGGTGTTCTTCGCCATCCTCCCGTCCAGCTGGAAATCCGCCCATGTGCTATATCCGAGCTCCTTCGCAACCTGCCGGCGGAGTTCGATGGCCTGTTCGAGAAGGGCGGTGTTGACCTCTGCCTGCCGGTTATTGTAGGCCGCGTACATCCTCTTCCGGCTCCCGCTGATGTCGGCGTTCATCATCACGGCGAGATAGTCCGGGTATTTTGTGGTAATAAGGCAGGTTCCCTGTGCGGTCCGGGTGAAGGCGGCCATCGATGAGGGGGGGACACCGTCCAGTTCCTCATCCGTGAACTCCAGCAGGGTATTGTCGTTGTTCAGGTTGGATGAGAACTGCGATTCGAGGCTGCTCAGGGTCGCCCTCATGGCCCGTACCGTTGCCAGCCGGTCATCCGACAGGTGAAGCCCGTTGTGCTCGAATTTTCGGATTGTCACCTCGTAGAACCGTGCCTCGCCGGGGGTTCGCGGCTCCTGTCCTTTGATTGCATCGTACAGGTCCCGCCGGGTGTTCACCCCGTTGATGAAGATCTGGGATGAGGCCTCGACTGCCATCCCCTCGGCGGCGACTTCCGGGTCCGGGTATACGTAGCCCATCAGGATGAGCTGCTGGGTTGTGTCCGAGTAATCGGTCATTATCCGGTCGAACGCAAGGAGCGTATTGTCGACCGTACGATCCTGAACCGGAAGTGCGACTATCACGTTGAGCAAGGTGTTGGCGGCCTGTTCCGCCTGGGCGCTGAGCCGGGGGATTTCCCCGGGGGAGTACTGCGCCCGGATCGGTGCCGGCGGGGAGGTTTGAAATTCGGGCGGCATGGCGGATCAGTAATCAATTTTACACTGTAACTTGGGATAAAGGCGCGGGATGCGGCACCCGGTCCTGTGCCGGGAAGGTTCCGCTTTTCCCCTGCATGACCCTGAGCTCAGTACGGGTAGAACACAAAGAACGCGAGACAGAGCAGGAAGAGCGCCCAGCACGCCGGCGGGATCTCGCGGATCCTGCCACGGACGATGGCAAAGACCGGCCAGAGAACGAACCCGGCACAGAGCCCGACCCCGATGTTGTAGGTGAAACTCATCATTGCTATGACGGTGAACGCCGGAATAACCTCAGCATAATCGGAGAAGTCCAGCCGGGTTACCGGCTCGAGCATCATCAGGCCCACGAGGATCAGGGCCGGGCCGGTCGCCATCAGGGGAATCGCAGAGAAGAGCGGGGCAAAGAAGAGTGCCAGCAGGAAGAGTGCACCGCAAACAACTGCGACAAACCCGGTCCGGCCGCCCTGCTCGATACCGGCAGCGGACTCCACGAATACACCGTTCGTGGTTGTGCCGAGCAGGGCACCGGCGGTTGTTGCCAGCCCGTCGGCAAGAAACGGACGTTCAATCTGCGGCAGGTTTCCGCTGCGATCAAGGAGACCTGCCCGGGCACTCATGCCGATCAGCGTTCCCATCGTATCAAGGAACGCCATCGTGAAAAGGGTCAGGACTATCGAGAACATCCCCCACGTGAAGACCCCGGCGATATCGAGCTGGAGGAAGGTCGGGGCAAGGGAGGGGGGCATGGAGATGATACCCGCAGGAGCCGGTGCAATACCGGTAGCGAATGCCAGGCCTGCGGTTGCAAGGATGCCCAGCAGGATTGCAGCCGGGATCTTCCGGGCAAGCAGGATCCCGGTCAGGACAAAACCGAAGATCGCAAGGATCACGGCGGGGTGGTGGAGATCCCCGATTGCCACCGGGGCACTCTCGCTCCCGACGATGACAATACCGGAATCCACGAACCCTATGAAAGCCAGGAAGAGCCCGATCCCGGCGGCAAAGCTGTATTTCAGCGACGCGGGAACGGCACTGCTCATGATCGAGCGCCAGCCGCTCAGGGTCAGGAGGGAGAGGAGGAGACCGCTCAAAAATACCGCACCGAGGGCCGTCTGCCACGGATAATGGAGCACCCCGACTACCGTATAGGCGACGAAGGCGTTCTCCCCCACGTAAGTCGCGATCGCGAACGGGCGGTTGGCATAGACTCCCATGACAGCGCAGCCGAACGCGGCGGACAGGATGGTTGCCGCCATGCAGGCTTCGTAGGGAATCCCCGCGGCCTTTAAGATGGCCGGGTTGACGATGATGATATAGGCGACGGCAATGAACGTGACAATGCCTGCGAGAACCTCCTGCCGCAGGGTGGTGTGGTG
>JBAYMI010000060.1:0-9678 GCA_041663625.1 Methanoregula sp. | reverse complement strand
GGAGATGACTTCCGGCACCAGACTGAAGTCATAAGAAAACTCCTCAAACGGGAGGGATCCACGCTGGTCTTTGTCAACACCCGGGTGACCGCTGAGGCGCTGGGCCACGCCCTTTTTGCGCATGGCGATGTTGAGGTGCACCACGGGTCCCTGTCCAGGGAAGTCCGGATCGATGCCGAAGAACGGTTCAAGAAAGGCGAGATCCGGACCCTCATCTGCACATCGTCAATGGAACTGGGGATCGATATCGGGCGGGTGGATCATGTCATCCAGTTCGGCTCCCCCCGCGAAGTTGCGCGTCTCGTCCAGCGGGTAGGCCGGGCCGGGCACCAGCTGAACACCATCTCCCGTGGGACGATCCTTGCAACCGGGTTCGACGATCTCCTTGAATCGCTGGTCATTGCCAGAAAAGCGCGGGCCAACGAGATCGAGCGGGTTACCCCGCCCATGCACGCCGCCGATATCCTTGCAAACCAGGTTGCGGCAATCGCTGTCGAATATGGCGAGATCGAGCGGGCGAAAATCCGGGAAATCTGTGAACGGACCATCCTGTACCCGGATTGTGGCGTGCTCCTGGAGGATGTCTGCCGCCAGATGGAGGAGCACCGCCTCATCCGGATTGACGGAAGCCGCATTGTCACCACGGCACGTGCCCGCCGCTACCTTGCCGGGAATCTCTCGATGATCCATGACGAGCGCAAGGTGCCGATCTTCGATATAGTATCCCGGCGGACCGTGGGAACGCTGGACGAATCCTTTGTTGTCGGCTGGGTCCATACCGGTGTCGTCTTCATCACCAAGGGCCAGCTCTGGCGCGTGCTTGAGATTGCTGATGGGAGACTGACCGTGGAACCGGCGAAAAAGGCGATTGGCGAACTGCCCTCGTGGGAGGGCGAGCAGATCCCGGTGCCGTACCCGGTTGCCATTGAGGCCGGCGCGATACGCCGGACCCGTGCCCTCGCTCCCTATCGCCCGGAGGAAGAAGGTCTCCTGTTTGCCGAAGCGTTTCTCCGTGAAATGGACCGGAACCGCTCGCTCGTCCCCACCGATGAGCTCATCACGCTCGAAAATACCGAAGACGGGGTTGTCTGCAATGTCTGTGCCGGCCACAAGGCCAACGAGGCGCTCGGCCGGGTTCTCTCGATTCTCATCTCTGCCCGGTACGGAACAACGGTGGGCCTCGAACTGGATGCCTACCGCATGCTCCTGCGCCTTCCCTCCGCGGTACGGGCAGCCGATGTCCGTGATCTCCTGCTCTCGCTCGATCCCGCCCACATGCCCGGCGTCCTCCGCCTTGCCCTGAAACGCACAGCGCTCTTCAAGTGGAAACTGGTGCAGATCGCAAAGAAATTCGGGGCTATCGATCCCGATGCAGATTACGAGCGGATCAGTATCCAGCGCCTCCTCGATTTCTTTGACAATACCGTTGTCCAGCAGGAGGCCTACCGCGAGCTGCTCTCGGAATACATGGATATCGATACGGCCGCATCAATTGTCCGACTCATAAAAGATGGCAGGATCAGCGTGGCTATCGGTCCCCACTCGCTGATTGGGGCCGGGGGGCTTCTCTCCTCCCGCGACCAGATCCCCCCGCCGACGGCTGACGGGGCTATCCTTGCAACCCTGAAACGCCGGCTCGGCCAGAGCGATGTCCTGCTGGCCTGCATGAACTGTCGTGACTGGAAGAGCCGGACCGTGGTCTCCCGCGTGGACGAGCATCCCCAGTGCCCGAAATGCGGGGCCCGGCTGATCGCAGCACTCAAGCCCTACGAAGAAGAGCAGTTAGCCATTCTCAAAAAACCGCGGAAGAATGCCGAAGAGCGGGCCACCGAGCAGCGCCTCCGCCGCAATGCCAATATCGTGCTCTCAAGCGGGAAGAATGCGGTCATTGCCCTCTCTGCCCGCGGTGTCGGGCCGGAGAATGCTTCGCGTATCCTCTCGACCCTGGCAGAGGGCGACGCGTTCTATCGCGAGATACTCAAGGCTGAACGGACCTTTGTCCAGACGCACCGCTACTGGGCCTGATGTTTTTTAAAACACAAAAAAAGTGAATTCCGGTGGAGAGGAGTTACATTATGCTCTCGAGCTTCTGCTCGAGGAAATCGAGGCCTTTCTTGATATCCTCAATGGTCTTTCCGCCCGTGAGGATGATCTTTCCTGATGAGAAGAGAAGGGCAACGATCTTGGGGTCCTTGATCCGGTAAACGAGGCCGGGGAACTGTTCCGGTTCATACTCGATGTTCTCGAGGTTCAGGGTGATGACGACCTTGTTGAGATTGATGTATTTGCCGATATCGTACGAGCAGACAATATTGGTGACTGCGACCTTGGGCTCCTTGAGGGTGTCCACGCCGGCCTCTTTCAAGGACTTCATGACAAATGCGAGCCCGTCCTTGAGACCTTTATTGTCACGGATTCCCGTCAGCACGACCTTGCCGGAAGAGAAGACCAGAACCGCGATCTTCGGGTTCCCGATTCGGTAGACTGCACCGGGAAACCGTTTCGTGTTGAGTTCGCAGGTCGGGATCTTGGATGAGATCATTTCAAGATCAATGGACTCAGCGATAACGCCGGAAGCCACGATATTCTCAATCTTTAATGATGCGTACTTTTTATCAGCCATCCACTGTACTATGATTTGCCGTGAACCATAATACTAATGGAGAACATTTATGTCCCCTCACGCCCTGAAGCGGTGACCTGTTACGATTTTAACGGAGAACGTGCCGGACCTGTTTTTTCACGGCAGCATCCGGGGGGCATGGAATTCCGGCCCGGAAAAAAGGACAGATTGATGAAGAACCGGATGCAATACTGGATTCGATTTTATGAAGAAGACCGGGCATGCAGCGGACGGATATGAGAAGATGTGCGAACACTTCTCCATCACGGTCCCGGAATACTATAATTTTGGGTTCGACGTGATCGATGCGTGGGCAAAGAAGGACCGCAACAAACTTGCCATGATCTGGGTAGACCAGCAGGGGGAAGAGAAGAAATACAGTTTCCTTGACCTTGCCAATCTCTCCAACAAGGCGGCCAACATCCTCCTGAAGTACGGCATCAACAAGGGGGACCGGGTTCTTGTCATGCTCCCGAGGATCCCGGAATGGTGGATCTTTGCCATTGCTCTCATCAAGCTCGGAGCCGTATTTGCGCCATGCCCGACGATGCTGACGCCCCGCGACATCAAGTACCGCGTGAACATGGGAAAATTCCGGCTGATCATCACGGATCTCGAGAATTCTTCCAAGGTCGAGGAGATCTGCAACGAGTGCCCGACTCTCACCGCCCGGTTCCTTGCCGATGGTGAGCTTCCTGGCTGGGCCAGTTTCCCGTACGAGCTGCTCTACCCGGCCCCGGTTTCCCACCGCTCCGTCAGCATCCCGGACTCCCAGAAGACAAAGAGTACCGACCCGATGCTGATCTATTTCACGTCCGGTACCACCGGTGAGCCGAAGATGGTGCTCCATAACAACGGATACCCGCTGGGGCACATCGTCACGGCCCGGCTCTGGCAGGATCTCCGGCACAACGACCTGCACTTCACGGTCTCGGATACCGGCTGGGCAAAATGTGCCTGGGGCAAGATCTTCGGGCAATGGATCGAGGGGACCTGCCTCTTTGTTTACCATTTCACCGGGAAATTCCAGGCAACCGAAGTCCTTCCCCTGCTGGAGAGATACCAGATCACCACGTTCTGCTGTCCGCCAACCATCTACCGCATGCTGATCCTGGCCGACCTGGAACGGTTTGATCTATCCTCGCTGCGCCACTGCACCAGTGCCGGCGAACCGCTCAATCCCGAAGTTATCCGGGTCTGGAAGGAAGGCACGGGTCTCACGATCTGCGAGGGATACGGCCAGACCGAAACCGTCTGCTGTCTCGCCTCGTTCCCGTCTGTCGAACCCCGCCCGGGTTCCATGGGGAAACCCTCCCCGGGATGGAAGGTGGAACTCCACGATGACGATGGGAAACCGCTGGGCCCCCACGAGGAAGGGCGGATTGCCATTTACTGCAAACCCAAGCCCCCGGGACTTTTTGTCGAATACATCGACAACCCGGAAGAGAATAAGAAATCCTTTGTCAACGGCTGGTACTATACCGGTGACAAGGCGTACTATGATGAAGACGGGTACTTCTGGTTTGTCGGGCGCAGCGACGATGTGATCAAAAGTTCCGGGTACCGCATCGGGCCGTTCGAGGTCGAGAGCGCCCTGCTGGAGCACCCGGCCGTGCAGGAAGCAGCCGTGGTCGGCTCACCCGACCGGATCCGCGGCCTGATCGTCAAGGCATTCGTAGTCCTCAACAAAGGATATGATCCTTCCGAATCCCTGGTGCGTGAGATCAAGACCTATGTCAAGCGCACCACAGCACCGTACAAATACCCCCGGGAGATCGAGTTTGTCACGGAACTCCCCAAAACGATATCCGGCAAGATCAAGCGTAATGAGCTCCGGGCTGCCGAACTGAAAAAATACGCAGACCAGAAATAACCGGGCTCATTGTCCATCTTTTTTTCCTGAACCTTGCCCTTACGGTGTATCCTGCATATCATCGTGGAATGTGCGTGGGCACTCATATTCCCGGGTATTCCCGGGACGTTGTGGTGCACTTTAAACGAAAATTGTAATAAGTGCACCACCAAATAGATCCGTATGGTGCGATACTCCATCACAATGGATGATTCCCTGGCAGATTCTATCGATACTTCTGCCAGAGAAGAAAAAATGTCACGGTCCGAATGGATCAGCGAGGTCTGCGAAGCTAAGATTGCCGCCTCGTCCGGTGCTGTCCACCCCACCACTCTTCCGGCAATGGTGCCGGCCCCCGGAAAAGATCATAATAATATTGGGGACTATGACACGATGTACAAGAATTTCCACATCGATGTTCCCGAGTTTTTCAATTTCGGGTTCGATGTCATCGATGCCTGGGCACAGAAAGACCGCAACCGGCTGGCAATGATCTGGGTGAACCAGAAAGGCGAGGAGAAGAAGTTCACGTTCTGGGATTTGATGCGCCTCTCCAACCAGATCGTGAACATGCTGATCAAGTACGGTGTCAACAAAGGGGACCGTGTCCTGATCATGCTGCCCCGTGTTCCCGAGTGGTGGACATGCACCCTTGCCCTTATCAAGCGTGGTGCAGTGTACTGCCCCGCTCCCACCATGCTCACCGCAAAGGACCTGAAATACCGGATCAATCTCGCCGAGATTAAGATGGTTATCACGGACATGGAACATGCCGATACGATCGATGCGATCAAAAATGAATGTCCGTCCCTTACCTGCCGTCTGATGGTTGACGGGAAGCGCGATGGCTGGATCAGTTACCCGGTGGAGCTGGATTACCCGGCTCCCGTTTCGGCAAAACTGGTCACCCTGCCGGGAACCAAGAAGACCCGGAGCACCGATCCGCTGGTGATCTTCTTTACGTCCGGCACCACCGGGGAACCCAAGATGGTGCTGCACAACCATAGTTACCCGCTGGGTCATATCGTCACCGTGCGGTACTGGCATGATGTGCGATCAACCGATCTCCATTTCACGCTCTCCGACACCGGGTGGGCAAAGAGTGCCTGGGGCAAGTTCTACGGCCAGTGGCTCGAAGGTGCAGCGTTCTTTGTCTATGATATCCGCGGCCGGTTCAATGCCACGGAAATACTGCCCCTGATAGAAAAGTACGGGATCAATACGTTCTGCTGTCCCCCGACGATCTACCGGATGCTTATCCTGGCCGATCTCGACAAGTTCGATTTCTCCGAGCTCCGGCACTGCGTCAGCGCCGGCGAACCGCTCAACCCTGAAGTGATCAAGGCATGGAAAGATGCGACCGGCCTGACCATCTACGAAGGGTACGGGCAGACCGAGACGGTGCTCTGCGTGGGAACCTTCCCCGGCATGCAGCCCAAGTTCGGCTCCATGGGAAAACCCTCGCCCGGCTGGCACATTGAATTGCACGATGACCATGGCAAACCGGTTCCGGACCATGAAGAGGGCAAGATAGCGATCCGGATCAATCCCCGCCCGGTCGGCATGTTCCGGGAGTACCTGAACAATCCCGAAGAGAACCGGAAATCCTTTATCGGCGACTGGTATTACACCGGTGACAAGGCATACCGTGACGAGGATGGCTATTTCTGGTTCATCGGGCGTGACGATGATGTGATCAAGGCATCCGGGTACCGGATCGGGCCGTTCGAGGTCGAGAGTGCTCTCATGGAACACCCCGCTGTACAGGAAGCCGCAGTCGTCGGATCACCCGATGACATACGGGGGCTGATTGTCAAGGCATTCATCATCCTCAAACCGGATTACAAACCCTCGGAGACGCTCGTGCACGAGATCCAGAATTATGTCAAGAAAGTCACGGCGCCCTACAAGTACCCGCGTGCAATCGAGTTCGTGGATTCCCTGCCCAAGACCATCTCCGGCAAGATCCGCAGGAACGAGTTGCGCGAGCAGGAATTGAGAAAATTCCATGCCGAGATGAGCAGCCAGAAGAAAGCGTGAGAGATCGCACAAGCGATCTTCGCCCCTACATTTATTAAATCCAAGTGGCAATCAATATAAGCGCGAGGATCGCCGAGCCAGGTCAAAGGCGATAGGTTCAGGGCCTATTCCCGTAGGGGTTCGCCGGTTCGAATCCGGCTCCTCGCATCTCTGTTCTTTTTGTTTTTCTGCTCGTTTCCCTCTTCCGGCATCTCGCCGAACCTCCAGGCGCCTTTCGGGATGCAAATCTCAAACCGGGCGCCTTTCCCGGCTTCGCCAACTTCCTGGATGGTCATACCGGTAATTGCCAGGATCTCCCGGGCAAGGAACATGCCAAGCCCGGTATTTTTCCCAAAACCCCGGTTGAATATGAGGGGCTTATCTTTTGGGAGAACACCCACGCCATTGTCTTCGTAGACACAGATCATGTTCTCACCCCGCTCAAAGCACGAGAACCGGATCCGGTTCATCTGGTCTCCCCCGTGCCGCACGGAATTGTCAACAAGATTGTAGAATACCTTTGCGAGAAGCGGATCGGCCAGCACCTCCAGGGTCGAACAGGTGGATTCGATTTTGATATCCAGCAGGGAAAGGCCGCGGATGGACTTGACCAGCTGCACGCTCGCGTTCTGCCATGAAGGGGCGATCATTCCCATGGTCTGGTAATCGCGGGTGAAAAGGATCTGTTCTTCAATGGTATCGACGACTTTCATCTCCTTATGGATCCGCCCGAGTTTTCCGGGATCGGATTCGTCGTCCTGCGCCATGTCAAGGTAACCGCGGAGACCGTTGAGCTGGTTGAGGATATCGTGCCGTGTAATGCTCGAGAGGAGCTGGAGTTTGTCATGTGCTGTCTTGAGGCCGCACTCCGCCAGCCTCCGGTCGGTGATATCCTCAGTCGTCCCCTCCACCGCGATGATGGTTCCCTGGCCGTCAGTGATCCCCCGGGCATTCAGGTTCAGCCAGATGTGGTTGCCGTCTTTCCGTATGAACACAGCATCCATTGCGCGGATTGATTCATTGCGGGAGATACGCTCGGTAATCTGATCCCGGTCTGAAGGGTTTGCGTATAACTGGCGGATTGAACCGACCGCCGTTTTCATCTCATCCGGGGAGGAGTACCCGAATATCCGGGCGAATGCAGGATTTATCTCGATGATCCGGCCGTCCGGCTCGGTACGGTATATGCCAAGAATGGCATTCTCAAAAATGTTCCGGTACCGTGCCTCGCTCTGCTTGAGCGCCTCCTCGCTCCTTAAGAGAATTTCATGGTGATGGCGGAGTTCTTCCTCAATGGAGGTGAGTTCTTCAAAGGATGCGGCAAGATCCTCGTTCTTTCGCAAGAGCGACTCCTGCATCATCCGGTGTTCTGAAATGTCCTCGATGATACAGACGGCACGGAAATATTCGCCCGACTTGTCCTTGAGCCCGCTGGAACTCCCGCTGACATCGATCTGCGTGCCGTCTTTCCGCAGCATGCTGAAGATCTGGTTTTTTGCAAAGCCCTCCGTCATCGTCTGCCGGAAATATTCCTTTATTGCACCCCGGTAATCCGAATTGACCAGTGATGCGAATCCCTTCCCGAGAACTTCAGGTTTTTCATACTGGAGTACATCGAGTATCCGGCGGTTGCAGTCAACGATGTCTCCCTGGCGGTTGACAGAGATGATCAGGTAGGGCGCGGCGTCAAATATATGCCGGAACTTGGCCTCATTCTTTGCCAGTTTCTCTTCAGCAGATTTCAGGCTGCTGATGTTGCTGACCATGGCAAACGATCCGCTGAACCGGCCCGCGGTATCATACAGCGGCGAACCGGAAACAAGCAGCCAGCAGGTGCTGCCGTCTTTCCGGATAAACCGGCGTTCGTATTGCTCGCTTTTTCCGCCGATACGGTTTTTTATCCGGATCTGATGGTCCTTTTTCGTCTCCGGCCCCATGAACTCCGCGATATTTCTCCCGAGTATCTCCTTTTCAGAAAACCCGAGGAACTCTGCAAGTTTCCGGTTGACGAAGGTTGTCAAAAACGCTTCGTCCAGCATCCAGATCCCTTCATTGGCGGTCTCGATAATGCGCCGGTATTTCTCCTCGCTCTGCCGGAGGGCGTCCTCTCCCCGTTTCAGTTCGTCATAGTTTGCCCGGAGTTCCTCTTCCTGCGCCGTGAGCTGCGCATAGGCAGCAGCAAGGTCATCGTTCTTCTGAACCAGTTCGGCCTCGGCACACCGCCGCTTCTCGTCATCTTCCCTCACCCGGAGGGCAAAGGTCAGGTCCTGTGCCATCTCATCCAGCAGGGAGATTGTCTGCTCATCGAAGAATCCGGTCTCCGGGGCGCATAAGGTCAGTGCACCGGCATATTGCGTACCCCCGGCAAAGGGAACTGCGGCAATGGCCTTGAACCCCTGCTGGAGCGCCTCAGTTTTCCAGGGATCCATGGGGGAATCTTCCGGAATGGTATTGCAGATCTCGGTCTTACCGGAGAGGACTGCCATTGCGGTGGGGCTCGTGGCGGGAGAAATTCTTTCCAGGTCAGCAGGTACCTGCCCGAGACCGCCATCGGTCTGCCCATAGGACGCAACGGGCCCGAGGGTGTGGGTAACCCGGCTGACCATGCCCGCCCATGCCATCCGGAACCCGCCGTTCTCAACCGAGATCCGGCAGATCTCTTCGAGAAGCCCGTTGATGTCGTTGTTACGGACCATTGCCTTGTTGGTTGCGCTCAAAACCGAGTAGAGCCGGTTGAGTTTATAGAGGTGGAACTCACCCTGGCGGTGCTCGTGCGCCGTGATAATTTTCCTTGCAAGTTCGGTGAACTGCGGTTTTGGTGCACCGCCTTTCTGGAGATAGAAATCAGCCCCGTTCTCGAAAGCCCGGATTGCAACCTCCTCCCGGCCTTTCCCGGTAAAAATAATGAAGGGCAGCCTGGGGTACAGTACACGCAGTTTTCTCAAAAACTCGATCCCGTCCATTTCGGGCATCTGGTAATCGGAGACCACGACATCATACCGTGTTTCCGTAAGAAGTTCGAGTGCTTCTGACACCGATGTGGTAATGTCAACCACGAGTCTGCCGGTACGTTCCAGGTAATTTTTGCCAATATCGAGGAGGACTTCCTCATCATCCACGTAGAGAACTGAGATCATATTTTTCTGGCCTGAAATACAGTAACACCTTTGGCTATCAGAATGCT
>JBAYMI010000059.1:0-9773 GCA_041663625.1 Methanoregula sp. | reverse complement strand
TCCCTGCCGGCCGGGGCATGTTCACCACGGCCCCGGTCCAGATAGCGGACGGCAGCTGGACGTACGCGTGGGATACATCCATCATTGTCGGCACGCTCAAGCCTGGCAACTATACGGTATATGTGGTGGGTTCCCCGGTCGATCGCCAGCGGTTCCTCCAGACGGAATACGCAACCGCGGAGATCACGTTCCTGCCTTCCGACCGACCGGTTGCAGAGACGCCGCTCGATCCGGTCCTGCCGGTTGCCGGGCTCATGGGTGCGGTAATCCTCTGTGCAGCCGGGCTGCTACGGGAATAATTTTCAAGGATTGCCAGATCCGGTTTCCCATAGATTCTTTTTTACGCGTTCAGCATTACCTGCGGGATCACATGCAACTGATCCCGTGCCGGACAGGACATGGGGGGGGTCGGACACATTATTTCAAACCGGCAAAACACGGGAGATCTCCGGGGAGGTTCGTCGTAATTTTCCCCATCTTCCATACCTTGTGAGCCCGTGCCCGTACGTAAAAAGTGGTCCGACCCCCTACATGAAAATCCGGTTTTGGGCCGGAATATACAGATTTTACGAGATAAAATCTGGCACGTTGACAAACAGGGGGTGAAGGGGGTCGGGCAGTGTACTATGGGTAACACACGCTGAAACCCGGCAGGCAGACTGCTGGCAGAGCAGTGACCCGGAGATCAGCAGCCCAAAAAACAGATGGGCAGTGTCAATAAAACCGGGAACCTTGACAAAAAGTGCTTCTGTTGAAAACCTGTTTCAGCATCTATGAGCGCCCCCCGTGATGACGGACACCGCCATTCTCTGATAGACCCTGAAGCGGAGAGCCCTCCCCCGGCTCCCTTTTAACAAGGTTAATAATCCGGGTGCGATCGGCAGTTCATGTACGTTTCACCAGAACAGAGTTTTTTACAACGTGCCCGACAGTATGGCTACCGGCCCGTGCTCCCGACCCAACTATTCTGCGCTTCAGATTTCGTGTGGTCCGGTTCCCGTCTCACAGATCCTCTGGCAAGGGGAGACCCTGAACACGGAGAAACGAGATCTTATCCCAGTAGCCACGCTGGAATACGATCTTGTCACCAACGATATGGAAAAAGCCACACCCGCGGAGCCCGAGAGGATCCCGCCACTCCAGGATAGCCCACTCGCCATCTTCGAACAGGTTTTCGATGATACAGGTCATCGTGGCCGATGCAAACGATGTGGTAAAAAACTGGCGGATGGCCTCCCTTCCCTGGACCGGTGACTCGGCCACCTGGTGGTTGATCGCATCTTCCGCATAAAAACCGGCAAGTGCATCCGGATCGGCCCGGTTGAAGGCATCAACCCAGGCATGAATCAGCTGTCGTGGCTGCATAGATCAAAATTCCCAAAAGTCGTGGATTCCGGGCAAATATAATTATATGGGTGCCCGGCACGATTCCGGATTTTTTGTCACAACCGCTCCCGTATGCCGGGAGGTGGGATGGCGTGGGGAATAAAAAAAAGATCCTTCAGAGATTCCTTCTCACCCGCACCGACTGGGCGTGGGCGTGCAGGCCCTCGGCGGTGGCAATCGTCTCAACGATATCCCCGATCGATTCGAGGCCGTCGCGGTCGATCATCTCCACGGATGCTGTTTTGCAGAAGTGCGCCACGTCAAGCCCCGAGTACATCTTCGAGTACCCTGCCGTTGGCAGGACATGGTTGGTGCCTACCGCATAGTCCCCGCAGGCAACGGCTGAATATTTGCCCACGAAGATGGCACCGGCGTTCCTGACCTTCGTAACCACCGTGAGCGGATCCGCGACCTGGATCGAGAGGTGTTCGGGTGCAACGACATCGGAGGCGGCGATCGCCTCATCCATATCCTTCACCACGATATACCCGGAGTTCTTCAGCGCCTCGACAATGATCTCCTTTCTCGGGGCCACCGCTACCATCTGCCCGATCTCCTTGCCTACTTTAGCCGGGAGAGCGGGATCGGTGGTGATCAGGATACAGGCAGCATTCGGGTCGTGCTCGGCCTGTGCCAGGATGTCCGCAGCAACGACCTTCGGGTGGGCGGTGCTGTCAGCGATGATCCCGATCTCGCTCGGGCCTGCCGGGAAATCGATCTCCACCTGCTCGCGGAGCATCATCTTCGCAAGCGTTACGTAGACATTCCCCGGCCCGACAATCTTCTGCACCGGGCGGATGGACGCAGTCCCGAGTGCCATCGCCGCAACTGCCTGGGCGCCACCGGCGCTGTAGATCTCCGTAACCCCCGCAATGTCGAGGGCGACAAGGGTCAGGGGCTTAATGGGCGGCGGGGAGCAGGCGCAGATCTCCCTGACACCCGCAACCTTTGCCGGCACCGCACACATCAGGGCAGATGACGGGTAGGCAGCCCTGCCACCGGGCACATAGATACCCACGCGGTTCAACGCCGTTGTCTTCATCCCGAGCACGACACCGGGCTCCATCTCCTCGAACCAGAGGTCGCGGGGGCGCTGGCGTTCATGGAAGCGTTCGATACGGGCGTGGGCTTCGATTAAGGCCTCCACGACCTGCGTGTCAACCTCATCATACGCAGCCTCGCGCTCCTCATCGGTGACGGCGATATGCTCAAGCGTGCAGTACTTCTTTGCAAGGTCTATGAGCGCATCGTCTCCCTCGTTTTTCACCCTCCCGATGATCTCGGTAACGGTGCCGCGTGCATCCTCGAGGCTGGTCTTCCGAGCCGCGAGCCACGCATCGATCCCGACTGCCTTCCACATAGTGCGAATATTTTCTACTGGAAAGGTTGTTAAGGTTTGCTCGCTTCGAGAGGCTTCTCATAGCCTTGAGGACGAGAAGAACTTTATTTGCGTTCTTCGAAGAGACCTAAAAAAAATTATTCCTTTTTATGCTGCTGGAGGAAATACACCCCGATACAGATGACGCCAATGGAAACCGCCATGAAGAGCATATCGGTGGACGTAGTGAATTTCATCGTGAGCACCCGCTGGAAGAAGCTGACAATGAGCACCATGATGATGACCTTGATGATCTTGTTCTTGAGGTCATCAAGGTTCTCGATCTCCAGGAGGCTGTGATAGGACTCGGAGCACCGGGCGACATCGATCTTGGAGATGGCAAGCTCGTACATGCCGAAACTGAAGATGAGGAGCACCATGCCGATGAGGTACAGGTCAACGCCACCGATGATACCGGATAACAGGGTGGTGTAATCGATCCCCAGGGTCGAGAGAGAGATCGCTTCGTGGAAACTTCCCAGGATCTCGGCCGATCCTGCAATGAAGAGGAGGATGGAGCTGAACAGCCCGAATACCACAGCGAGGATAACGATCAGGCGCGAGCTCCAAAGGCCCTTCTCGAAGACCCGTTCGAAAACCGATTGCTCTGATAGGGTCTTTGACAATTCAAGTTCGCATTCTTTTTGATCCATCACCTCTCATGTACTCGCCATGGAATAAAAAATGGGATCCTCGGGACCGTGATGAGGCATACCCCGTGGACGGATTCCCAGGGGAGCCTTTCGGATCGAAGAGGCTTCACATCTTCTCCCTCTCAAGGCCCTTTTTGCTTTTCGGGCCAAAGGGCTATTGCCCTTCAACACACACATGAGAATCAGGAATGTGGTTGAATGGGCAGTCCTTACCTCAATACCAATGAGTCCATCCTTCTGTCAACGCACAATGTGGTCATCAATACGATACCGGCCGAGGCGATCCTGACCAGCCAGCGCCTCATGCTGGTTGATACCCGCCACAGCCAGTTGCTGCCGCAGGATATTCCGTTTACCGCTCTGGAAACCGTAACGATCGGGGAAAACTCCGCAATGGACCCGGTCCTCTCCCTCTCGGTTGTCCTGCGGGACGAGACCCGGCATACGCTGGGTATCACCTTTCCCCAGGCACCCCGGGCAAAGCGGGTGGGAGAGCGGGACGAGTGGGCAACAAAACTCAAGGAGTTCAGTATCGAATCACAGCAGGAGGGCGGGGTGAAACCTGCCGATCTCGTTCCCCCGTGGGTTGCAGGCGATCTCCCTGAAGAGGAGGTAAAACCGGCCGAAGGGAAGGATGCACTCGCGGAGAAGTATTACAATCCCCCGCTGATGCCAAGAAAACCCAAAGCGGCACCGGCTAAGGGGAACCGTACGGTCATCGCTGCCGGTCTTGTCATCATCCTCATCATCGCCGCCGTTGCCGGCATCTGGTTCTTTGCCCCGCCGTCTACGTGGAGCAGCAGCCAGGCTGCTACTCCCACCCCCACTCCCACACCGGTTGTGACAGAGCAGCCAACCGAAACGGTAACACCGGAGCCGGTTGCTACACCGGAAGTGACCGCTGAAGTGACCGTGACTGCAACGTCCGCACCGCAGACCATCATCCCAACGACCGGCGTATGGGTCCGGATCGAATACAGCGGCAACGTCACCGGGTCTGTCGGGACAGCAGGCCGCATGCGGGATATCACCGGGTCCGGTGACCTGCTCTACCAGATCCCGGCCAAGGACGAGATCGTGGATGCCTCGATAGAAAAAGAAGACTACTCCGGCAACCTGCTCACGGTCTCCGTGTATAACGAGGGGAAACTGGTAAAGAGCAGCACGACCACCAACCCGCACGGGACCGTTGATCTGCACGCAGATATCAGGGCCGCCAACCAGACAACGGGATAACTGGTTGACTGAGAAAACTGAGAGGCGCACCCGGCCTCTCACCTCGTTTGTCACTTCCTGCCAGATCAGGTTTATAACCCAGCCGTCAGTGACAGCGGCAAACGGTGCAGTCTTTGGGCATATTCCGGGGGATGCCCTCCCATTCCTTCTTTCCTGAACAGAGAATTATTGCCCGGTCACCGATCTCGTGGCTGTCAGCCACCCGGTGCGTGACGACAATGCAGGGGATCTGCAGCTTCTTTACAACATCCCGTGTCAGCTCCTTTACCGCCTGCGTGCTCTCCACATCGAGAGACGAGAAGGGTTCGTCCATCATCAGGAGCGCCGGCCGTATTGCTATCGCCCGCGCAAGGGCGGTCCGCTGTTTCTGGCCACCGGAGAGGCTGGCCGCTTTGACCTCCGCCAGGTCGGCGAGGTGCATCATTCCGATGAGCTGCCCGACACGTTCTGCAATCTCCGGGCGGGGCAGTCCCCGGGCCCGGAGGCCGTACGCGATGTTCTCGCTCACGGAAAGGTGAGGGAAGACCGCCGCGTTCTGGAAGACATACCCGATACAGCGTTTCTCGACAGGTATGCAGATCCCAAGCGCCGGTTCGCAGAAGGTTATGCCGTTGAGCCGTACCGAGCCGGTATCCGGTGAGAGGAGACCGGCAAGGATGTTGAGAGTCGTGGATTTTCCCGATCCATTGTTCCCCATGAGCGCGAGGATCTTGCCGTCCTGCACCTGGAACGAGAGATCCAGGGTGAAATCGCGTAACTTTTTGGTGATCACCGCGTCAAGCATGCAAAACCTCCTTCCGGGTGACGAGCCTCACCGTGATCATGATGGCAAAGGAGATGAGCACGAGCAGGATGGATATGGTCAGCCCGAGATTGAAGTTGCTCTCCATGCCAACGTACACGGCAAGGGGCATGGTCTGGGTCACCCCGGGAAGGTTGCCGGCGAACATGATTGTCGCGCCGAACTCTCCCAGGGCCCGGCCAAAGGTCATGACCGCGCCGGAGACCAGCCCGCTGGCAGTGAGGGGGATGGTGATGGTCAGGAATGTCCGCAGCGGGGAAGCCCCCAGGGTCCGTGCAGTGTGTTCATAACTCTGGTCGAACTGCTCGAAGAGGGACTTGGCCTGCCGCAGGTAGAAGGGGGACGCGACAAAGATCTGGGCCATGATGACGGCGAGCGTAGTGAACGCGATGGAGATGCCCATCATGTTGAAATACCTCCCGATAAGGCCCATCCTGCCATAGAGAACGAGCAGGGCAAAGCCGGCAACTGCGGGAGGCAGGACAAGCGGGAGATCGATGAGCGTATCGACAATGACCTTGCCCGGATAGGATGTGCGGGCATGCACGTAGGCAAACGGGGTGCCGACAAGGATCACCACCGCAAGCGAGATCACTGACGTGGTCATGCTCAGCCAGAGCGCACTTATCACGAGCGGGTCAGACAGCGAGGACCAGAATAATTCAGGAGTTGTTCGGAAGAAGAGGGCCGCAACAGGCAATGCGAGGTAGAGGGTTACAGCAAGGATCAGCAGACCTGCAAGACTGTACGAGAGAGTACGCCGGTACTTTTCAGAGAGACTGCCTGCGGGTTTCATAAGGATAGCCCGTATCGGGCCGGTTGTTCATTAATAAATGACTGCCGGATATAAAAACAAAAAGGATTAGAGGGACCTGAAACCGTAGTCCTTGAGGTCCTGCTGTCCAACGGATGAGAGCATGAAGTTCTCGAAGTCGGCTGCGGCGCCCTTGCTGGTGGACTGTTTCATGACACCGATGGTATAGGTCTGGAGATAATTGTAAGTCTTGGGGATTGAGACGGACTGGTACTTGTCGCCGCCGGCAATGGCCGTGGACTCGTACACAAAGCCTGCATCCACTTCACCGAGCTCGACCTTGCTTGCAACTGCCGGTTCGGAGGTCTCGTAGGTGACCACGTTGCTGTACACGGACGTGTTCCAGTCCTTGCTGAATTCCGTTGATTTTGCCATCTTTCCCATGGCGGAGGTGGTTGCAGATCCGACCGGGACGCTCTTGTCGGCCATTGCGATCTTCACGCCGGGTTTTGCAAGATCGGAAAGCGACTTGATGTTGGCCGGGTTGTTCGCAGGCAGGATCACGATCACGTAGTTGGACGTGAGCGGTTTGACCGTGCCGGTTACAAAGTACCCGCCATTGGTGAGTTCGGTGGTGTAGGCGTTGCTGGCCGAGATGAAGACATCAGCGTAAGCACCGTTCACGACCTGGGTCTTGAGTGCCTGGGTTCCTGCAAGGTTGAAGACAACCTTGTGGCCGGGGTACATCTTCTCGAAGTCTGCCGCAAGTTTCGGGGATACACCCGAGAGGGAGGCTGCCGTGTATGCCACGACATTTCCTTCGGAATAGGTGTAAACCGGTGCGGGTGTGCTCGTTGCAGCAACCGCGGCAGCGGTTGTTGTGGCCGGGGCGGGTGTGGCCGGGGCAGCGGTTGTCTCTGAAGCTACCGGGGTCCCCACCGGGGTGTCGGGGGATGCAGGTGCGGCGGTGGCAGCCGTGGTCACGGGCTGGGTAGTGCTGGAGGTGCAGCCGGCAAATAATACCGTGACAAGCAGCAGTGCGCAGACGATACTGAGGGTGATGAGGGTATGCGATTCGGTTCTCTTTTGCATAGTGATCGTTCCTTTTCCTTCCAGTATAGGTACTGGTTACGTAAAACTATTGTCTTTTATTTTTTTATATGTAAACTACTATTAATTTATAAACAAGGTTCTTCTATACAGGAGACACGGGATAGTATCCATGAAGAAAGATACCTGTACAGCAGCAGTTCACCGCCGGTAACAGGTAGCGCGGTTATCCCCGCCAGTAATTTTGTAAATAAATAATAATTAACATTATCACAATGTTAAACAAAAAATATTATATGCAAGCAGTTCTTACTATTCTATTGTCCTTTTGGCAACACGCACCAGACGGACACATGCACACACACAATACCATACATACCTAACAGGAGTAAAACAACACAAGCACACACCAGTCAGTCATGATCGGTAGGCACCTTTCCGGAGTATCCGGACGGGACACACCGGGTCAGCCCGTGCGCAGGCATCTGCACGTGGGCATCATAGTCGTTCAGGATAAGATGATCTCCCCGGGACTGGGAACCGGGGACTTTTCTTCTTCTCTGCCGTTTTGATGGTTCGTTTTTCCCGATCGTTTCTTTTCCTTTAGCGGTTCCGGCCAGGTCTCTTCCAGCCTGTTGGACAAAACAGCAGAAGTGTGGCCGTGACAGGAAACGGGGATTTCATCTAAAAAGCATATCTGTCCGGACAGCAAAAAAGAGATGATACTGAGGAATTATGAGCGCTCCGTACCTGAACCGCGGTGAATCCATCATCCTTACGACCCACCGGATGAGTGTCGATGCCGTTGAGTACGATGCGATCCTGACGAGCGAGCGTCTCATTCTCATGGACAGCCGGTATACCCGGTTCGAGCCCCGGATAATCCATCTCTCCCGCATCATGACCGTGAAAGGCGGAAAGACTCCTGCCGCGGACCCGGCCATCATCCTCACCCTGGAAGAGCCCGGTATACTAAAAGAGCCGGAGAACGTGAGTCTTGTCTTCTCGCAGGAGCAGGGGGAGCAGAGAAAGGATGACCGCGAAATCTGGGTAAAAAAACTGATCGAACTGGCCATCACTGCCCGCGAACAATCGGTGAAAAAATCGGTTGTTCCGGTACAGAAAAAGAGGGGCATGCAGCCATCGGTCCGGCGTTTCGAGGCTCCCGAGACCCCCCGGCCCCATACCTCCGTGCCGGAGCCGGTTACCGTAAGGCCAAAGGTCGTCGAGGTGGCCGTGGAGCCGGATTCACCCGGATTCTCCATTAAGGACCTGCCGCCACCGGTGCCGGAAGCGCCTGAAGAGGTGGTGCCTGAAGACACGTATGCCGCGGATGAGGCGGGTGAAGATGACCGGGATCTTCCGGAAGTGCCGGAGATCGCGCTGCCTGCCAGTGAGATGGCGATCGTGCCCGGTGAAGAGCCGGAACCGGTCGCAGCCACAGAGACCCGGATGGGGCCCCCGATGCAGGGGGTGGTGCCGGTCCCTGAAGCGGATCTCACACTTCCGGAACTCCTCCACGACAGAGGTGGTTTCGAGGCAGGGGGCCTGCCAGAACCGGAAGAGGAGCCGGGGGTCCCTGCCATTCCCGCTGCCTCCTTTGCCAGCACCATCAGCGCTGCCCTTGACGAGCTCAGGGCACAACCCGCCCTGCCGGAACCGCTGGATACCAGCACGCCACCTCTCCCGGAAAAAGATGGGCCCGAAACGATACTGCAGGTGGAATCATTGGAGCGGGAGGATACTCCATCCCCGGTTCCGGAAATACCTGAAAAGCCTGAACCTCCGGCAGAGACAGGGTACGGTGAGGACCCCCGCCTGTCAGAGCATGCCTCCGATACGGAGCCTGCACAGGCTCCCGAGGCAACCGTACCGGCGCCTGCCATGAGAGCCGAACCACGGTCACCACCAGCCCCGTTACCGGCCGCTCCCCGTAAGGAACGCGGGGGAATACCCCTCATCCCGGTTGCCATCCTCGTCCTCGTTGCCATACTGGTACTGCTCGGCGGCATCATTCTTGTAGTACACTACCTGCAGGAAGATACTACCGAAAGCCCGGTTGTGACCCATGCACCCACGGTCACGATTGCACCGACCCCCCTTTCGACCGTGGCACCGCAAACCGGCGTGAGGGTGAATGTGGTGTACCCGTATGACTTCTCCGGCACGCTCGGTGACCCGGGGCGCCTTCGCCAGGTATCCGGGATCGGCAACCAGACATTCCCGCTCCTGATGACCAGCGATATTATCCAGGCAACCATCCAGAAACAGGACAATTCTGTTGAAGCGATGACCGTAGAGATCTATGATAACAGCACGCTCCTTACGTCGAAGACCGTTACGGCACCGATGGGCGAGGTCAACATTCTCATTGATGTGAAGACCGGCAGGTCACCGGGAATGTCCGTGGATACTCCACCTGGCGATAACAGGACGCTTCTCGGGAACGGGTCGCTCATCTATTTCTGATCTTCCCTGCCCGCCTACACCCGGTGTCACAACCCCATCCTTAAT
>JBAYMI010000058.1:0-9784 GCA_041663625.1 Methanoregula sp. | reverse complement strand
GAATCGAGTTCCTCGGCATTGTGGTACATCAGTGTCGTCTTCATCGATTCGTAACTTGAATGGAATGCGAAAATCGGGGTATTCACGCCATCGCACGAGATATCCTCGATATATTTGTCGTGCATGATCGCATCAATCAGGCCGTCGCCGAGGAAATCCTTGTGCATGTTGTAATGGAGTTTCTCTTTCTGCACCGGGGTAAGACGGATGCCGTAGTCCTGCAGGATCTCGTTTGTTGCAGTCCGTAGTTTCTGCCGGGCCTCCTCCCGTGAGAGATCTTTGGTATTGATGTCGAGCGTCTCGAAAAGGCGTTCCTTGATCTCCTTTAACAGGTTCTTCTCCGGCTCCGTGAGGACCGGCTCAAGCGCATGGTAGGTATACTCGTGGGTGGAGTGATCATAGGTAATCCGGACATAGGCATAGGGCTCGTTGACCGGGTACATCTCCATCTCCTCGATGCCAGCCTTGGGAGCAAACGCGAGATCCACAAGCGCCCCGTGTTTCCTGGCATCATACTCCTCTTCGGTGGTCCGTATGGCGGCAAACAGGCTGGCAATACTGAATTTTTTTGTGGCGGGCCGGAGGGAGTCCCCAGGGGGGATACCCGTATCCGCGAGATCCAGATCGTGGAAACCTGCTGTAGAGAATTCTTTCTTCCAGATCTCATCGAACTCATCTGGAAGGACGCCGATTCCCGTACTTTCAAAGGCATTGATACGGCTGTGCAGCTTGAGTTCCTCGACCTGGAACGTTGCACCCTTTGGCAGGATCAGGCCGGAGATGTCGGCGATCTGGTCGACGGAGATTATCTTCTCGTCGGTTATCACGTCGGGTGCCGGTGAAGATTCTTCTTCCTGGACGGCCTTTGCTTTTCTCGCACGCTGTGCCTTTTTGGTAAAAATGCGGGGATCATCCTTGATCTCAACTGGGATTTCCTCTTCGGCAACGGGCGACGGGGCGGGGCTTTCCGGAAGAGGTGCCTCACGTACGACCGGGGCCGGGACCGGTGCAGGAGGTTCATCCTCCAGCAGGTCATCGAGACCCAGGATCACCGGGGCAACAGGTTCCGGCTCAGGTGATTTTACCGGGGCGGGAGGACTGGGAGGCTCCGGCCGGGCTGCAGCTGGGGTAACCTCCTTTTGAGCAATTCCCAGTTTTTTCATGAGGAGTGAGAAGTCCCCCGGAGGCACCGGGAATCGGGATATATCAGCGGGAGCAGGGGACGCGGGGGAGACCGGGGCGGGGGGATCCTCTTTTTTCGGATCCGCAGGAGTTTTTTTCTTCTTCCCTCCGATCTGCTCCATGAGTGCATCCACATCGCCAAGAGAATCATCGTCATCGTTACTCATGCCTGATCCCTCCACAGTACCGTCCGCCCTTCCCCCTCATCACCCTGTCGGTCATAGGAACGGTCTCATGCCAGTCATCCGGTATTCTCCTTCTGGATACTTCTGAGTACCACCCGGATAAGCCCGAGCTGGGCATCAGCCGAGGTAAAGAGGCAGAGATACAAGTCGCCGCACGGGGCGATGATGAACTTGTTGCTGCCGGTCTCGAGGATGAGCTGATCGAGATCGCCGATCCCCATCTCCTGGGCAACTTTTGTCCCTGCCCGCATGAAATCCTCTGCAAATGCTGCCACATGCTCGAAATCCTTGTCCCCGTACGACTGTACCGGGAATCCTTCAAAGAATGCCGATACAGCAAGTACTCCCGGCAGGCTCATAATTTTCCGGAACTTTGCCTCATCGAGCAGGCGGGGGGTACCAGGAAACGGGGGAACGGACTTCCGCACCGGGGGGATGGCTGCAGACGACGATCCAGCAGTCTCTTCCCGGGGGGGAGCAATTCTGACAACGGCAGGAAGAAGGAGGCCTTCCTCCCGGGAGATACGGATCGCCCGGGAGAATTCCGAAGGGTTGTAGATCCGCAGGCTTAAGATCCCGTCACCCAGGGTGTCGGTGTCAAGCGGCATATGGGGGAGGGCAGCATTTCCCTTGAAACTGCCATGCCCCGATCGGAAATATGCAGCAACCAGCGTTCCCTTATCAGCGAGGACAAATCCATTGCCGGCCCCGGACTCAACCTCAATGGCCCCGGTGAATGACCGCAGTTCCCGGGCGGTATCCTCATCATGAGGCGTGGAGAGAGTCCCTCCGTCGGTTCCTGCGGGAAATTTCATAAAACGGTAGGGGATCAGAGCGCTGCCATGATGCGCTCTTTGTTCTTCTTCAGTTCGTACCGGATCCGCCCGACATTTGCCGAGGTATCGGCCACCAGGGCAATGAGTTCATCCGCTGACAGCGGGGATAAGAGGATCGACCCTTTTTCAAGTTCCACCAGCATCTGCAGGAGCTCGCCCTTTCCCAGCGTATTTCCCATTGCTTCGGAAGTACCAAGGCCGGTCGATGCCATAGCCCCGAGAGCCTCAACATCCACCTTTCCTGAGACCGCACTCTCAATAACAAAGCCGTCCCGTCCCACCACCACAGCAGCGGATACTCCTTCAACTTTAAGGAACTCTTCCAACAATGGTTTCAGCATATTCCCACCGCGCTATAAAAATATCCTCTTGTGTTTCATCTATTAATAGATTGGTTTTTGATGTTTACGGATAATTGAGTCTATTTATGCATAATCACGCTGTTCGACAGGATATCGCCCGATCCCGGGCGGATCCGGAAATACTCCCTCTGCCCAGTGATCCAGGCGGCAAAATCACGTCAGATCGAGTATCATTTATTTTTTGCAATATTCGGGCATCAATAAAAAGAAACTAAATAGGAGGATATCGTAACACCCTATTGAATGCAACTTCCGCGGGGTACCTTCCTTGAGATTCGGAAGAAGATATCCATAGAGAACCTCATTGCCGAGATGGGACAGAAGAGGTTCACCGGTACTGGCAGTATATTTTCCAGCCCTGTTATGGCAACGTTCGTCTTCCGGGAAGGTACCTGCATCCTCATCAAATTCAGGGGAAACGGAGGGGATGCCGGGTGGACCGAGATGCAGAAATACACCGGCGAAGTGGTCGATATCATCCTTTCATCACTGGATGAGGCACAACTCAAGCTTGCCATCGAGTTCAATCCCCTCTGTAAGATCGTGAAGGCCGGTATGATCAGCCCGCAGCACTCCCGGAGGGGGGAAAAGGCACCGGCCGGGAGAACCCCGGCTGCACCAGCCCGGCAGGCCAGAAGCACCGTACCGGCACCAGCGGTTCCCGCTACCTCCCGTAACGTTCATCCTGAAGTTCCCTCAGCGACAGCAGTACACCGCCGCGAACCGGTGACCGCTGTACCAGCGGCTGCCGGATCGCCAGCTGATCAGGAGGATCTCGAGAGCAATATCGATGCACTGGACAGCATGGACCTTGATCACGTCACTACCCGTATCCGCAGTGATTGCAAGAATTTGATCAAAGAGCTCCAGCTGGATTACCTGATGGAACGCTGACCCCACGATACTGGAGAGGACTATCATTCCCGCTGGACTTCCTGTTTCCGATTCACTGGTGATCATCCTTGCAGCAGGCATCGCACTGGTCATCCTTGCAGCAGCCCTCCTTCTCCGTTCACGATCAAAAAAACTAACGGAAACCCGCCAGAACTTCGCGTACCAGCCGGAGATCAGGCCGGTCTTTCCCCTGGCAAAACGAACCGGGCCTGCCCCGGTTGTCACGGCACATGACCCGGTCCCTCCCCTAAAAACAATCAGCGTCATCGATGGCCAGACCACCATAAACGGAAGCCTGCGTGCCCTTGCGCTGAAATACTCGCTGGACCAGTTTACTCTCGCCACATCCGACGGGCTCCTGTTTGCCTCAAGCGAAGGAATATCTGCATACGAGGATGCTGCACGGTATGCCGCGCTGTATACCGGCAACCCCACCGACGGAACAGAAGGCATTGCCCTGTTCGGATTTACCTACAGGGGATCGGATCTTGTGGGAATCGCCCGTACAACGCTCCAAATCTCCAAGGAAAGGCGCAGGATGATTGTCGATGAAACCCAAGTTATTTTAAACTGGTGGATATAACACGAATATAAGGAGTAACAGGTACTGGAGTATGCATTTCGCCCATCACGCATCGCAGAACAGGTCACCCCATGGTTAAGGTATACACAATTGCTTCCGGAAAAGGCGGGACAGGTAAGACCATGGTATCGGTTAACCTCGGGACCATGCTCGCCCAGCTGGGGAAAGAGACCTATCTCATGGATGCCGATATCGGGATGGCCAATGTCGGTCTTATCATGGGACTCCAGGATGCACCGGTCACCCTGCACGAAGTTCTGGCCGGCAAGGGAACTATCGATGAGGCGATCTATAATGGGCCGGGTAACCTCAAGGTAGTCCCCAGCGGCATCTCCCTCCAGGGATTCCAGCAGGCAGATCCCGAGAAGATACGGGATGTAATGAGCGAACTGGTCAAGCGGTGCGAAATCCTGCTGATCGATGCACCGGCCGGCATCAGCAAAGACGGGGTCGTACCCCTTGCCATTGCCGATGAAGTGATCCTGGTTGTCAACCCGGAAATTTCATCCATTGTCGATGCCCTCAAGACCAAAATCCTGACCGAAGTTGTTGGCGGGCACGTCCTGGGCTGCATCATCAACCGCACCGAACAGGAGAACAGCGACGTTATCACCAAGAAGATGGAGAAGGTCCTTGGTGTCCGTGTGCTCGGCATCATCCCGGAGGATGCCAATGTCCGCCGTGCATCATCCGCCAAGACCCCCATCGTTATCAAGTACCCGGTATCACCTGCCTCACGTGCAATCAAAAAGATCGCGGCGAATCTCGCAGGTATTGCCTACAGGGAAGAGGAGGCGCCGGAAACCCGTGAAAGCTTCATCGATCGGTTCAGCCGCGTACTGTTTAAGAAGAAGAGCGCCTGATTCCGACGGAGTGTTGTTCTTTTCTGCACGTCATCAGGGGTATTTTTCCGGCATACAGGCCAACGTACCTGCCGGGTTACCGGAATACGGTTCCACCGGCTAACCCCGCCACGCCGTTCTGCCGCTCATTTGTGGATAGCAGCCATCCGGATCTGGTTGAGGGTCTTTTCCCTGATATGCATGAGCACGCCGACCAGTTCGTGATTGTCATCCTTGATGGGACGTACGGTAACCGACACCTTGCGGCTCTTGCTTGCCTTGGTCACGATTGCCGTGTTGAACTCGTAGGTGACAACAAGCTGCTGCCTGACCACTTCAGGAACCGGATCGGGAAGCTCCTCCCCGCTCAAGTCGTTGATGATCATCATCACCTTGCGCCAGTGGTTCATCAGGATCTCATTCTCCGTAAGTTCGAGGAGCCGCGCCGCATAGGGATTGAAAAAGACAATCCTGCCCCGGGTATCCAGGACAAAGATCATATCCATGATCATAATGAGTTTCTTTGGTTCCCCGATCGGGGGAACATCGAAATATTTTTTCCGGATGGTATGGTTGAACAGGGCCAGCTCGACATTCGAGGAGAGATCCTTGTCCGTAAACGGTTTGAGGATGTACCCGAGCGGCTGGGCATTCTTTGCACGATCCAGAAGGGTGTCGTCGCAATGGGCTGTCAGGAAAACAATCGGGATATGGAAGAGCTGGAAGATGTACCCTGCTGCAGCCACACCATCCATCTGTCCGCTTAAGCTGATATCCATCAGCACGAGATCGGGTTCCAGTTCAGCGGCCCTGAGTATCGCTTTCTCACCGGAATCGGTCCTCCCGACAACGCTGTATCCCCTCCGCTCCAGCATGGTGGTGATCAGGTTAGAGATGATCTCATCATCTTCAACAATCAGGATGCGGGGGACAGATACCATGGGGACCAGGTTAAAGGTTTATGAAAATGGGTGGAAATATTATTTAAAAATAGGACGTACTACCTTTTATTTGTGATCGTGAAGACACAATGCTCATCACCTTTGGACTTGCACTGTATCTCTTTTGCATCGACCTTGATCCCGAACGATCCCTCGATGATTCCGGCGAGCAGGCCGGCAGTGCAGTAACAGACATTCTTGCCTATGTTCCCGAAGGACTCGGACTCGACCGTATGGGAAAGCGTAATGGTCCTGGTCTTTGATGCCTCGTCCCAGTCTTCCTTGACGAAATTGAACCAGCCCATCTGGGAGTAGAAGGCAAACGCCATGTCGCAGATGGTATTGGGATCGATCTTTTTAAGTTTCTCTTCCATTAACGTGCCGTAGACAATGTCTTCAGGAATTCCGACAAAAAGGATACCGATGATCTCTCCTGCGGAATTCCTGATTGGCTCATATGCCACGACCATCTTTTTACCAACAACATCTGCAGTGCCGTAATAGGTCTGCCCTTTCTTGATCACGGCATCGTAGACAACGCTTGAAATCTCGGTCCCGACAGCCCGCTTGCCGTCAGCGCCAATAACGTTGGTAGATACACGGATTGCCTTATCGCCGATTTTCTGGAAGACGGTGGCCTTGCTGCCCACTTCCTTCTCGACGGAATCAACAACCTCGAAGTTATCGTTGACGATATGGCTGCCATACGCAATCTTGCCTCCGGAAACCAAAGGAGCCCCGAATGCGGTGAAACGGCTGTGCAGCAGGGTGAGATCCTTGTCAAGTTTGGTCCTTGAGAGGTCAAACGAGACACTCATCTTCTTGTAGTGCTCGACATTTTCCTTGCCCATGTCCTTGTATGCACGATAATTGACACCGCTTGCCGGCGCCTCTCCCATGGTCTTCTTCAATGAATTGGTCATGGACGTGAAGATGAAGCGGGGCATCATGACCACCGGTTCATCCATGAGGGAGATCTTGCCCTCAAGGGGTTTGTGCTCGATAAACTCGGTGATGGCAGATTCGCCCTTGACAATGGCCTCAGCCTTGAACTTCCAGCTCGCAGGGACCCGGTCGGCAACGAACTCGCAATACTCGTCGCCTTTCGCATGGCAGCTCTTCTCAAGACAATACCACGACTTGCCGGTCACTGACGTGAGGACTCCTTCGATCCAGCCCTGGTGGACACCACAGACTGCCATGTTCCAGTCCTTGAGCACCACGGATTCAAACGTGTGCTTGGTCCTGATGACGATCCGCTTGTCACTGGCCGAAACCAGCTCAAACGGGGCACCCCAGCCCTGCTGGTGCTGGAGCTTGAAGACCAGCATCAGGAACTCTTCGGGTTTTAATTCCATGCCGAGCTTCTTCAACATATTGTTCAGCCCGACGGAGCCCGCTCCGACCGAACGGAAGAGCTTTCGAACCGCTTTCACGGCAAGTTTCTTGTTGAGGTTCGCCTCGTACATCTCGTATATTGCCTTGATCATGTAGTTCGGGTTGCCTGCGGTCTTTACCCCGAATACCGAGTAGGTACCCGCAAGCGGGTCGAGCTCGATATAGGGGGCGATCGTTTTATCGCCTTTGATCAGCGCCTCAAAATCTTCACGACCAATCTTCATGAGTCTCTGTTCCGTTATGATCCAATTAAAGAGTTTCGAATTGTATTTTACTTGAGAAATAGTAAAAATAATGATTTTAATTGAGAAGCGGGAGAGGTGAAATATTAAATACCATGAGTAAAAAATCCCCGTTCAGAGATCAAGCACCTGATCCGGCTCCGCTTCATCAAAATGGATGCGGAAAGCCCTGATGTTCTGGCTGCGATCCTGTACAACACATTCATAGGTGCCATATAAGATCCTGAATCCCACACTGCCATCTTCGTAGGTAATGTCACTGCCGAGTACCCGGCCATCTTTCCGCATCGTGACCCGGACCCCGTTCTGGGGTTCACGGTTCTTCAGGATATGGAGGGTGAGGTGCCCGATCGCCTCCCTCTTGATGCCGATTTCGGTGATTTCATGCGTTGTGCCCTGCGTAAGGTGGTTCTTCTCGAATACCCTGCACCCCATAACAAGGGCATCGACAATATCCTGCTGCACATCACAGAGCACAAAGGAGTCCATGCACGTGAGCGGCCTGACAGCCCGATCGCCATAGAGTTCTCCCTTTGTATCGATGTAGACAGCCCCCTCCGGCTCTCCGGCAACAAAGGCAAGGCAGGCAGTTATCCCCGGCTCCTGTGCAACAGCGATGCCGCAGACGGTATCTTTCATAGCGGCCGCGAGCAGGTCAGAGAGCGGAAAACTGCCGCGTTTTTTTGCATTTTTTAGAACGGTTTCGATCAGGCCCTGAATGTCCATGGAAAGACTCCACCTGTTTTTAGTCAGCGAATGACACAAAACCTGTAATTCATACTCAGGGGATATGCGATACAGGACAATATATAATTACGGAAACTTTGCGGGCGCTTCTGCTATCGCCATGCATAAGTGTTCCCAGAAAAAAGAGTACTCCGGATTTATGGAACTGTTCTACCCGATACTCATCTCGGCGGTCGCGGTCCTCATCACCCTGGTCTATACCTCGTACCTGGACATCCGTGACCGTCGCGTACCGTTCATTCACTGGCTTCCCATGCTTGCCGTGGGTGTGACCTGCGTCTCCTTCTTCCTCTGGCAGCAGACTGCCAGCTTGAGCCTTGTTTTTGGCTATCTTGCACTCGTGGCAAGTTTCCTGTACGCGGACTATCTTGACAACCGGGGCCGGACGGATTCCGCTGGCCTCACCGGGTATTATGCAGAGTATCGGATCTTCTGGTACCTTGCCCCCGTGCTTCTCCTCCCGGTACTCTCATGGTTCATCTTTGCCCCGGCTATCAATATCCAGTTGATACCCTGGTATGCGATGTTCGCCGGGATCCTCGGATACATCTCCTGGATGGAGTACCGGGGCTGGCCGGAACCAGAACAGAAGAAGAAGGGAAAACAGAAAGCGAAGCACCAGGAATCGAACGTGAACGACGTGCTGACCCGCTGGTATTTTGTGCTGATCGTCCTGATCTTTGCCATCACCTCCCTCATAATGTACACCAGTGCCGGTGGGTGGGGCACCTCGGCCCTCGTGATCCTGCTCCTTGCCGTATTCTGCGGGGTCTTCTATACCTTTGGCAGGATGCATCTCTTTGGCGGGGCGGATGCCTGGGCGCTGATCTTCATCTCATTCTGCGTGCCAACCTTCCCGTTCACCCCGCTTCTTGGCACCTCGCCTATCGGGTTCCTTGCCTTCTCAGCACTGATCAATGCCCTCCTGCTCAACCTTGCAGCGCCGGCCGCAATCTTCCTCACCAACATCATCCGGGGTAACCGTGCCCCGCTCATGTACCTCTTCTTCGGCTTCCCGGTCAAGGGAACGGCAATCCAGAAGGAGTGGGGCTTTGTGATGGAAGAGTTCGAGGAGAAAGACGGCAGGGTAAACCGGAAATTCATCGGGTTCTTCGACTCGATCCGGAGGATGTATGCCGGGGAGGGGAGGATCTATACCAAGGATCTCCGGGAGCACCCGGAAGAGTTTACCCGCGAACTCGCGATCTACAGGAACGCCGGCACCGTCTGGATATCCTATGCCGTGCCGTTCATCATCCCCATCACGGCAGGATTTATTACCGCCGTCATCTTCGGGGATTTCCTGTTTGTTATCATGAAGATAGTTACCGGAGGAATCTGAAATGCTTGACCTGAAATTTGCTGACGGGCTTATCCCCGTCATTGTGCAGGATGCACAGAGCCGTGACGTACTGATGATGGCCTATGCAAACAGCGAGGCGGTCCGCCTCACGCGGGAGACCGGCTTTGCCCACTACTACAGCCGGAGCCGGAAGAAACTCTGGAAGAAGGGCGAGGAGAGCGGCCACTTCCAGAAGGTGCTGCGGATCCTTGCGGACTGCGACGAGGACT
>JBAYMI010000057.1:0-9816 GCA_041663625.1 Methanoregula sp. | reverse complement strand
GAATATGTGGGGCTCGATATCTGCCAGCATGGCGAACGGGCATGAGGGAACTTCCGGGATCCGGGGAGAGCGATTACCCTTCGCCAGGTTAATAGCGGAAACTACAGGAAACCAGGTATGGATCCGAAGATAGCCATATTCCAGCATGTCAAAAACGAGCCGTCGGGATATCTTGAGACGGTCTTTCGTGATCGGGGCATACCGTTCGAATATATCCGGCTCTATGACACCCAGGAAGTTCCCCGCATCCTCAACGCCACCCACCTTGTCTTCATGGGAGGTTTTATGAGTGTCAATGATGAAGACGAATTCCCCTGGCTGAAAGAGGAGAAAGAGCTCATCCGGCGATCCGTAAAAGACGGCCGGAAAGTGCTGGGTATATGCCTTGGGGCGCAGCTGATCGCTTCTGCCCACGGGGCACGGGTATACCCGTTCGTTCAGGAAACCGGGTGGCACCAGCTTGACCGGGCACAGGAAGCATCCGGCATCTTCTCTTCCTTCCCGGAACAGTTCCACGTTTTCCAGTTACATGGGGAGACATTTGAGATTCCCTACCGGGGCCGCCTGCTTGCGTACGGGAAGAATGTCCGCAACCAGGCATTCTCGTACCGGAACGCACTCGGCCTCCAGTTCCACATGGAAATGACCGATGCGATCATCAGGGAGTGGTCAAAAGATCTCCGGAAGCACCAGCAGTCGGTGATCGCCAGGGACACCCCCCGGCACCTTGCCGGGAGCAACCGGCTCTGCCGGATGGTGGCAGAGGATTTCATCGGCAGGGTGTAGACGGACATCCCGCGGCGGCCTCAAGTTCCGGTCATCCCGGAAGCCTGAAAAATTTGGTTCTGTAGAAAACAATTCCCCACGGGGGACGAGGCGCATTACGATGCCACCTGAATATACTACCACCTCATCACTATTGTAAAATTATTCCGGTAATACAGAGGCATCGCAATGCGGGGGATGCCCACGCGGCGGGGGCAGAGCCGAAGGCGGAGCCCCCAAGAGCGTCACAATGTAAATCAAATGATTTTTCCAAGAGCCAGAAATTTCATTTTCAGAGAGAGGGCAATACGTCGTTATCGCATCCCGGGGTGCCACGAGCGTGCGGGACGAAGCCCCGAGAGGGTCTGAGTTTGTTGAATGATTTCTCCAGAGCACCTATTTTTATTCAGCCGTGATTACAATGCCATGTACACAATATTTATAAGCGTAGGAATACAACTTCCTTCTATCAATTGCACAACCCCACAAACTTGAAAACCGGAAAAAAGGAATGAAAAAATTCCAGGCGTCAACCAATTCCCCGGACTTCTCATCCGGGAGAGGGACCCTGGTTCAGGCTCATTCCACCAGGTGTCCGGGATCTGGAAATTATTAAGAGCGGAAACAGTAATGGGAAACTGGTTACAGGTGAATTGAATGCCAATTGATTCGGGAGCAACTGCATGGATCCTTGCCTCAACGGCGCTTGTCATGATCATGACGCCGGCGGTGGGATTCTTCTACGGCGGGCTCGTACGCAGGAAAAATCTGATCTCCATGATCACCCTGTCGTTCGTTGCCTTTGCACTGGTGAGCATCCAGTGGGTATTGATCGGGTATTCGCTTGCGTTCGGTTCAGATGTCGGGGGTTTCATCGGCAACCTGGAATATCTCGGGCTGAACAACGTGAGCATGGAACCCGGAGCGTTCAGCACGGCGATTCCCGGGCTGCTGTACATGGTATTCCAGCTGGTCTTCGCAACGGTGACCATGGCAATCGTGACATCCGGTATTGCCGAACGGGTGAAGTTCAGCGCATACCTCATCTTTGCCCTTCTCTGGACAACGATCGTGTATGATCCGCTCGCACACTGGGTCTGGGGCGGCGGCTGGGCAGCCCAGTTCGGGGCCCTGGATTTCGCCGGGGGTACGGTCGTCCATATCAGTTCCGGGTTTGCAGCACTGGCTCTTGCCCTGGTTATCGGGAAACGCGTCGGCTTTGGCAAGTATGTCATGGAGCCCAACAACATCCCCTTGACCATCCTTGGGGCGGCGCTCCTCTGGTTCGGCTGGTTCGGGTTCAATGCCGGGAGTGCAGTGGGAGCCAACGGACTTGCAGCAAGTGCCTTTGTCACCACCAACGTTGCCGCAGCGGCCGGCGCACTGGCATGGATGCTGGTCAGCTGGATCAGCGGCAAACCAAGCTCCCTCGGGTTCGTGAGCGGGGCCGTTGCAGGTCTCGTTGCGATTACACCGGGTGCCGGGTTTGTGACGCCGATGGCAGCGATCCTCATCGGTGCGATTGGCGGTATGTTCTGCTACGGGGTCATGCTCTGGCGCATCCGGAAAGGCTATGATGAGAGTCTCGATGCCTGGGCGATCCACGGCATGGGCGGCCTCTGGGGAGCGCTCGCAACCGGTATCTTCGCGGTCGCAGCAGTCAACGGGGCGTCCGGCCTGATTGAAGGGAACGTGCACCAGTTCGTTGCCAATGCAGTGGGTGCCTTCGCGGCGGTCATCTACGCATTCGCCGTGACCTATATCCTCGCGGTAGTCATCGACAAGACAATCGGCCTGCGGGTCACGGAAGAGGAAGAGTATGTCGGCCTTGACATCTCGCAGCACGGGGAACGGTGCTGAAGGGAGGAGACAGCATGAAACTGGTAAAGGCCATCATCAAACCGGAGCGGTTTGAATCCGTAAAGACGGCACTGGAGAAGAACGGTTTCACCGGCATGACCATCACGGAGGTCAAGGGACACGGCGAACAGAAAGGGATTGCACTCCAGTATCGTGGCGGCCTGATGAGGGTGGATTTTCTCCCCAAGATTCAAATCGAAATGGTGGTCAGCTATGATAAGGTTGATCACCTTATCAGCACGATCGCAGAATCGGCCCGGATGGGAAAAGTCGGCGATGGCAGGATCTTTGTTACGCCGGTCGAGAGGGTTATTCGGATCCGGACCGGCGAATCACTGGAAGAAACACCGGGTGTAAGGTCAACCGGGATCGTGCCGGAAAAAAACGCATCAGTCTGGCTTGATCTGTCACAGCCCGTTGCGGCGCAGCAAAAAGGAGCGTGAATCCATGAAACTGGTAAAAACAATTATCAAACCGGAACGGTTGGAATTCGTCAAGAAGGCACTGGAGGAGAACGGCTTCAAGGGTATGACCATTACCGAAGTCCAGGGTCGTGGCGAGCAGAAAGGCATAGCCCTCGAATACCGTGGCGGCCTGATGATGGTCGATCTCCTCCCCAAGATCCAGATAGAGATTGTCGTCAAAGCAAGCGAAGTCGAATTGCTCATCAGCACAATCATGGGAGCGGCAAAAACGGGAAAGATCGGCGATGGCAGGATCTTCGTTATCCCGGTGGAAAAATCGATCCGGATTCGTACCGGAGAGACAGACGAGTAATCACCCCGCCGCATACCTTTTTTTTAATTCATTCCCGGACTACCGCAGGCCCGGTCACGATCTTATGGCAGTTCCCGTCTTCAGGACGAATCGCGCAAGCCTGCAGGTCCGTATTTCACTGCCGCGGGCGCTCTTTGATGGTAAACGCATCGAGAACCTGGAGCGTGACCCGGGATCCGAGCGTTGGCTGGATAGCTTCCAGCCAGAGGAAAAACCCCACCTTGGGCGGCGTCGGGCGTTCGAATTTGAAATGCCCGTCCTTCATCTGGATCATCTTGTGATATTCTTTCTTCTGCCTTGAACGCAGGTAGATGATCAGCTCATAACCGGGCAGGTCGGTGGCGATGATCGCTTTCGAGTAATACTTCGGGAACTCTTCCGGAGTGATCTCCTTTCCCTTCACGGTCATGCCATAAGTGTCGCAGACCGCCTTGATTGCCGGGGGGAACAGGCCCCCGTAGAGCACCTTCTTCACCAGTTGCCCGGTCGGGTCGGTGATCTCCGGCTGGATCCGGCCGGGCGCCCGGTTGATCTCGGTGAAGAGATGGTTTTTTACCTCGTCGTGGTAGCGCTTGTAGTCAAACGGGTGTTTCATGGGGATATCGGTTGCCCGTATGAGCTTGGGATGGTTCTCCGGCAGGTTGTAGATGATCCGCGGGCGGTAATGCTTGACCAGCGCTTTGATCTCCTCGCACGTACTGGTGTTGATGATCGCGTTGGTCTTGTCTTTTGCAAGCCGCTTGACAACGGTATAATTCGAGAGGTCGATTGAGGAGACGAGGATGAATGGCGTGATCTTCTGCCCGTACAGGTACCCGAGCAGCCGTTTCTTGTACGCGATCTCCACTTCGAATTCCTTCAGGTCGGAAGGTGACGTGATCACTTCGCCGAACGCTACATGGTTTTGTGCATCAACCAGCAGGAAATCGAACTCGGCAAGGTCCTGCCCGTTGCCGCGTACGGTGATGTCGCCGTACTTTGAATAGAATAACCCGTTCTGCCCGATCTTCACATTCTCGCGCTGGCCGGGGGCATCGGCGCCTTTCATTGCAACGTACCTGATTGCATCGGTTTTCTTTGCAATGTCCAGGAACATCTCGTAGACAATTGCCTCGAACCATCTCCCCTCGGCGGTCCGCATGGGCTCGAGATCCGGGGAAAATAATTTCTTCCGCTCGATCTTGTTCATGTGCCGCGTGGCATTGATCGCGATTGCCGCGGTCGGTTTGAAATGCCGGAAATTGGAATTGAGCCACGGGATCATGATAAGTGTAAAGAGTCTCTGCCGTTATAGTAAATAACAATCTGCCTTGGACAACCGGATTCTCATGGAGAATAAACCAGAGGAAAACCGAGTGCCGGCCGCATTAAGGTCAATAATCTCTTTTCTGCCCGGTTCCCAAACGGCACGCTGTTAAAAAAAAGTCTCATGGGCCCGGGTTGCCGGTCCCCTCCTCATGGCGCACGAGCGGGGAAGTGCGATGGAAGAAACCGCCAATGAAGGCCGAGAAGGCCGGGCTCCAGCACTCCCTGCCCTCGCGTACCTGCCAGCCGCTCTCAAGGGACTGCCGGACGTGTTTCCCGAGGCTGACCTGCAGCATTCCTTCGGACCGGAGCAGGTCTCCGGCGTTCCGGAATTCGCGCAGAACTTCCGTTTCGTACCTGCCATTCTCGATGTAGGGGCCCGGGAAGGCTGATTCAAGGTATTTTGCACGGAATTTTCCGGCATTGACCCGGTTCCAGACCGGCGGGCCGGCATGGCTCCGGATCGCCGGGAGATCGGCAACGAGCAGCTCGACGAGGATCAGGCATTCTTCGGGACCCATCCGGTAATGCGCATGGTGCACGGAGAAGCCGTTCCGGGCAAGATGTTCGCTGATGGCAGACGTGCTGCGCTTCATCTGGGGGACTACGATCTCTTCGATATAGGGCGGGGTCGCAAAGGTGATCGCGTAGAGTGTGGTGCCCCGCTGGTCCAGGAGTGCCGCAAGCTCATCGGAGGAGATAGAAGACTCCGTGGGCAGTTCAAAGAACGATGCGGAAGGGGATTCGGTATAGCCCCGGGCGAGCTCCACGAACTCCGCCATCCGGTCGATCGATACCGCAGCGGATACATTCCGTTTCGGGTCCACCGGGTCGATCATCACCAGCGGCTCGTCGAACTCCTTTGCCATGTGCTTCTCAATATCAATGATAGTCTGCGGTTTCCATTCCGCTGCGGCCTTAAGGAGCGGCGTAAAACCGCCATAGTGGAGGATGAGCAGCTCGCAGAGATACCCGGAGAATCCTTCCGTCATCTGGTCGGAGCCATAGATCCCGCCGGCCTTGGCGAACCGCTTGAGGAGCAGCACGTCATCGATCAGGCCGTTGATCTTTTCAGTGATATAGCGGGTATGGAACGGCGTCCGGTCAACAGCGCTCTGGATCCGTTCTGCACTGTCGACATTGTAGCAGGGAACGAGATCCACGTCAACATCCTCGATCGTGGCGTTGATGTACGGGTGCTCGGCATACTTTTCATGGAAGTTGTCCGTGAAAGCCGATGCAATGCTCCGGGCAAGGGCAAGGCCCTGGTTTTCAAGTTCCTCCCGGGGCAGCGCCGGGTCGAAGAGCATGAAGACATCGAGGTCGCGGTCTCCCCGCACCCACGTGTGCCGGGCAATGGATCCCACCACCATGCCCTCCGCCTTCCCGCTCTGCCGGATGCGTTCGAGCAGGCGCTGGGCAATGCCGCATACGTGATCCTTCTCCTCCTGCAAGGGCCGGAGCGTTGCAAGCACCGTTTCTTCCAGGGGCAGGCGCGTCACCATTTCACCCCGAGCAGGTCTTCGTACACCGGGCCGCGGGGCGTCAGGGTGCTCTTCTTGAGTTTCATGCCGCCCACCGTGCAGCTCCCATAGTGCCGGCCGTTGAGCTGGTCAAGGGCAGCAAAGAGTGACGGATCCGGGGATTTCACGCGGGCCACGGTCGCGTGGGCGGTGAACTTCCTCGATTCCGGTGCAAACCCGAGGGGCGTGAGCACAGATTCGACACGGGCAAGGAGCTCCTCTCCCCTCCCCCCGTCATCGATCGCGCACCAGACCGTATGCGGGCGTTTCGGGTTGTTGACCGTGACCCGGCCGGCAGAGACCGGAAACGGGGCGAACGTGATCTTCGCCAGCGCATCCTGTACCTGCACGAGTTTTTTGTCATCGACTTCGCCAAGGAACTTCACGGTGATGTGGATGAGGGGCGGGTCAACAAACGTAAGGCGTGCCGAACACGCACGGAGCACCTGCTGCGCTTCTTTCAGCTGCTCACGGATCTCCCCGGAAAGTTCGAGCGCGACAAACGTCCTTACCATTACCGTACTATTGGTCCATGCTCCAGATAAGGGTAATCGCCCGGAGCGACGGCCGGCATAAATGTTAAACCAAGTTTTTTTTAATCTCCACTACCTATTGGATCAATGACAGAGTTAGGGAGAATTTTATGCAGAACGGTCCACAGTTGATTGTATACTCGCTTGAGCATTGTCCGAATTGCGAACTTCTCAAGGCATTTCTGAAAAAGGGCGGGTACCAGTTCAGCGAACGCGACCTGTCCAGTGCAGAGTCCCTGACAGAACTGCGGATAAACGGGGTATTCGTGAGCGAGGCCCCGGTGCTCCAGAAGGACGAGGATTTTTTCACGTCCGCAGATCTTTTTCCCAAGGGTAACATCGACGGGGATCGCATCAGCCAGTTCATAGCGGGTGAATGATGCCCCGCCCGGAGACCCGGCAGCAGACCATCTTTGGTGAGTATACTCCGTCTCTCCCGCCGGTCAGGACAACTGACGGGCATATCGTTGACTGGGACCGCAACCGCATCGTCCGCCAGCTTGTCGAAGAGACAAAACTTGTCGAGACATTCTACGGGTACAAAGGCGCAAGCCAGGAGACCGCCCAGGAGATCGCGCTCGAAGTCGAGAACCGTATAAAGAATATGGGACTCAAGTCGCTCTCCGGCCCGCTTATCCGGGAGATCGTCAATATCACGCTCCTTGAAAAGGGGATGATCCAGTACCGGAACGTCTCGACAAGGGTCGGTACCCCGGTCTTCGACGCCCACCAGATCGATGTGGGCAAAGGATTCGAGGCCCACGATAATGCGAACCTCCAGGAGAATGCCGAGACCTCGCACAAGAAGAAAGCAGACAAGATCTCAAAAGAGCAGTACCTGCTCCAGCTGCCGCCGGCCCTTGCCGACCACCACCTCTCCGGTGAGATGCACATCCACGATCTCGAATATTTCGGCACGCGGCCCTTCTGCCAGGACTGGGACCTGCGCTACTTCTTCTATTACGGCCTGATGCCGGACGGCAACGGGACCAAGGCTTCTGTTGCCGGGCCTGCAAAACGTGCCGAGGTTGCGATCCTCCACGCGGTAAAAGCCCTCGGATCGGCCCAGACAAATTTTGCCGGGGGACAGGGTTACTATAACTTCCTCACGTTCCTTGCACCCTTCATGGAGGGGATGGACTACAGCGAGATCAAGCAGATGGTCCAGATGTTCGTGTACGAGATGACCCAGATGATGGTTGCCCGGGGCGGCCAGCTGGTCTTCTCATCCATCCAGCTCTCGCCGGGCGTCCCGTCGCTCTGGCAGGACAAGCCCTGCGTGTACAAGGGAAAGGTCTGGGACGGCTCCAGCTCCCCCCGCAGGACCTACGGGGAGTTCGAGCGCGAGGTGCGGCTGCTCTTCAAGGCGCTCATGGAGGTCATGCTGGAAGGGGATTACTGGGGAAAACCCTTCAACTTCCCCAAGCCCGAGATCTCCATCGAGCCTGACTTCATGATCGAACGCGAGGAGTTCAACAGGAAGAACCCCGACCTCCCCACGTTCCAGGACCTCTACCTCATGACCTTCGAGCTGGCCTCGAAATTCGGCACGCCCTATTACGATAACCAGCTCCCGGCCTACCGGGGCGCCGGCAAGGGGATCTCCTGTTACCAGTGCTGTGCCTACCAGTTCTCGGCAGTCGCCGATGAGGACTCGGATTTCGACCGGAAACTGCTCTTCGAGAACGGCCGCCACTTCTCGATGGGTTCATGGCAGGTGGTCTCGGTGAACTGCCCGCGGGCAGCCTATAACGCGGAGGGCGACGATGCCCGGCTCTTTGCCGAACTGAAAAAACTCATGGACGTCTCGGTCGAGATCTTCAAGATCAAACGCCGCTGGATGGACCTGATCCGGTCGAACAGCCGGATGCCGTTCGCCATGCAGCGCCCGAAAGATCCCAACACGGGAGAGCGGGGCGCCCTTGCCGTTGATCTCGAAGGGCTGGTATACACGATCGGGGTCGTGGGGGTTAACGAGATGGTCCAGCACCATACCGGCAAACAATTGCACGAATCAAAGGCCGCGTTCAAACTGGCAGTCCGGGCAATGACGGAGATGGAACTCTATGCCCGCGAGCTCTCGCAGAAGAACAACATGACCTTAGCGCTCGCCCGCACACCGGCAGAGACGACCGGGCAGCGGTTTGCCGTTGCCGACCTGCTCGACCGCCGCTACCATGATTTCGCAAAGAATGTGATCAAGGGCGACCTGGAGGACAGCCTCCCGAAACTCGGCAAGAGCCGGGACCTGCCGATCTATTATACGAACGGTACGCATGTTGCTCCCGGAGCCAACGTACCCCTGACCAAGCGCATGGAGATCGAGCATGTCTTCTTCCCGATTGTGGACGGGGGCAACATCTTCCATATCTGGCTGGGCGAGGCACGGCCCGATCCCCGGGGCCTGATGGACATGGCAATGAAACTCTGCCGCAATACCCAGATCGGGTACTTCGCCTTTACCCGGGATATCACGGTCGCACTCCGGCAATTCCACGAGATGAAGTCCGAGAAGAAACCCGTCAGCCACCCGGTCCCGTCGGATATCCCGGCAAAGGCATAACGATCATCCCCTTTTTTTGCTGCGTGTCCGCTTCATTCAGGAAGATATAGCCGGTTCCCCGCTATATTCTTCACCCGGTATGCGAGAGAGAAGTATGGATATGATACTGAGACACCTGCTTCCTGCCCTTTTCATCATCGCCCTCATCGCAACTGCCGGCTGCACGGGAACGGATATACTGGGCGGCCTGGCCCCAACCCCGTCGGCCACACCGGCACCGGTCGATACCACGCTGATAACAACGGTCCCGACACCCGAACTGACAACCATCCCGCAACCTTACCCGCAGGTACGGGCCCGTGGTGAGAAATTCCCCTTCGGATCCGGGCGGGTGGCAAGCAACGGCGCGGTATACCGGTACTGGATTAATGATACCTATCACTGGCACAACGATATGGATAACCGGTATTATACCGAGAAGCCGGCAGCCGGGTACAGGTTCCTGTTCGTCTTTGTCCAGATGACCAACAGCGGGGATACCCGGGTCTGG